>CAYNMZ010000033.1:0-15986 GCA_964398505.1 uncultured Spirochaetia bacterium | reverse complement strand
CCATACAAACATTTTATTTATTCCCCTTAAAACGACCTTTTCCCCGCAAGGGCTTAAAATATCCCTGCCCTGGGCGCGGAAACCGGGTTTGTCAGCCGCAGAAAGCGACGCGGCAAAAAACAGCAGCGCAATAACGGTTAGTTTCCTCATGTCAGCTCCTTGTCATCGGCTTCGGGGTTACGTTTTTCATACATAAAAGCGCCGCGTTCAATTATACTTTGAATTCCCATTACAACACATAAAACACGGTTTTCACGCAGTTGGTTGTCTCGCACTCAAAGCCCGGCTGTATGCCGCCTATCGCGGCCTCAAACTCGCCTTTTTCAATTATCCTCTCGCCTTTTTCATTTACAAGCGCAAGCTGTGAAGGCTGTATCTCAAATTTGACCTTTTTCTTTTCTCCGGGCTCAAGGAAAACCCTCTTGAAACCCGCAAGTGACTTTTGCGGAACCGCGCAGGACGCTTCCACGTCCCTTATATAGAGCTGCACAACCTCATGACCCGCCATCTTGCCCGTATTTTTGACTTCAGCGGACACAGTAACCGGGCATCCCGGCTCCACTGCGGCTTTTGACGCTGTTATGGATGAGTACCTGAACGTCGTGTATGAAAGGCCGTATCCGAAAGGATATAAGGGCTCGCCCTTAAAATACCTGTAGGTCCTGTTTGCCATGGAATATTCCCTGAAATCAGGAAGATCTTTTACCGATTTGTATACAGTTACGGGAAGCCGGCCTGAAGGGCAGAACTTGCCGAATACCAGGTCAGCTATGGCCTCGCCACCTGACTGGCCCGGATACCACGCCTGGACAATGGCGTCGCAAATTCCCGGGTCAATTGAAAGCGCGCTTCCGGATATCAGGACAAGTATGAGCGGCTTGCCTGACTTTTTAAGTTCCCTGATCAGTTCTTCCTGCATTCCCGGCAGTCCCAGGTCAGCGCGTTCATAACCGCCCGTATCACATTCCTCGCCTTCAATCTTTGGCGAGAGGCCGCCGCAGAAGACTATCACGTCAGATCCTTCAGCCGTCTCAATGGCTGCCTTAAATCCCGCCCTTGAATCTCCTGTTATGCCGCAGCCCCGGCTGTAAGCTGTTTTTACCCCGCTGTTCCTGAACGCGGAAAGCGGAGTGACAGGACACGACGGGGTTCCGTTATAGTTTCCGAGCAGGACCTCCACATCGTCGCAATTGGGCCCGATAAGGGCAATTGTCCCTGCTTTTGCCGGATTTAACGGCAGTATCCCGTTGTTCTTCAGGAGTACCAGGGATGACCTTGACACCTCGGCGCAGAATTCCCTGTGCTTTACACAGTCCACGACTGAGGGAGGTATGCGTGAATACCTTACTTTTGAGTCAGGGTCAAACATGCCCAGTTTCATTCTTGTCATAAAAAGCCTGCGAAGCGACTCGTCAATGGTTTCCCTGCTTATCATGCCCGAGAGCAAGGCCTTTTTCGCAGCCAGCCTGGCTTCCTCGCACTTGTCAATACAGCAGTTCAGGTCGCACCCGGCAGCAAGCGCGGCTGTTGCCGCTTCCTCGGCTGTCGCGACATATTTATGCGTCTTGTAAATGTCCTCTATCGCCATGCAGTCAGATACAACATGCCCCTCAAATCCCCACTCTTTCCTTAAGATGTCAACAAGCAGTGTATTGCTGGCGCAGGCAGGCTCTCCATTAACACGGTTATAAGCGCCCATGACGGACTCAACCTTTGCTTCCTTTACAGCGGCTTCAAACGCAGGAAGGTATGTTTCCCGCAGGTCCTTTTGTGTGACTTTCGCGTCAAAAGTGTGGCGGTCAGGGTCAGGCCCGCTGTGCACCGCGAAATGCTTCGCGCAGGCCGCTGTCTTTAGGTATTTTTTGTCCTCGCCCTGCATTCCCTTAATAAAGGACACAGCAAGGCGGGACGTAAGGTAAGGGTCCTCCCCGTATGTTTCCTGGCCCCTGCCCCACCGCGGGTCGCGGAATATGTTAATATTCGGGCTCCAGAAAGTGAGTCCAAAATACCTTTCTCTTTTGCCTTCTTTTACTGCAGCGTGGTATTTGGCCCTGGCCTCGTCAGATATAACTTCGCCAATTTTCCGCATTATATCAGCGTCAAAGACAGCCGCAAGCCCTATTGCCTGGGGAAAAACCGTGGCAATGCCTGCCCTGGCTACGCCATGAAGCGCCTCGTTCCACCAGTCATAGCCCGGTATCTTGAGCCTGTCAACAGGCGCTGAGGCATTTGTAAGCTGTGTTATCTTTTCCTCGTCTGTCATTGAGGAAACAATGGCCTCAACCCGCTGTTTAAAAGAAAGCTTTGTGTCAAGGTATGGGGGTTTTTTGCTTGCCTGTTTTTTCATGATGAGACATTATATCAGGAATACGGGTTTCGTCAAGGACGCAGGCGCGCTGAACGCAGGCGCGCTGTTAGAAAGCAACATTTGCCGGCATATGTATTTGGGGTGAAGTTCCAACAGATTAAGTGAAGAGAATAGTAATTTAATTACGGATTTTGTATTATGGTTAATAGTTTATGGCTAAAGGCAAACCGCTTGTCACTTGTTGTCGGTCTTTCCATACACCATACACCTGAGAAAAAATTCAAATTTACACTCGTCACCCGACACTCTTTAATTTGCAATTTGAAATTTGCAATTGATAATTATTTGTAATTTTTATCGAACCACTTCTGCGCGTACACAACCGCGGAGCGCATCATGTCCTCGGCCTTCGCTGTTTCGCGGTTCACAAGAAGCTTATTCAACAGTTTGTAGTCCAGTTCTCTTGCCGCGGCTTCGCACGCTTCCCAAGAAAGTATGCTGCGCACAACGCGGTCTATGCCCTGCGCTTCATTGTCATACGCGCGTGCCTGCATGTCATGGCCCTTCCACCTGCTGTATTTCGCCTTCTGTATCAGGCCTGCCACGGCAATATTCATACCGTTTATCCTCGCGCCGTTGTCTATGTCGTACTTGCCAGGCCCGCCCATGAGTATGCCGTCATTATAGCCCTGGCTGTTTATGTGCATGTGTACGAGCATATTATTGTCTATTTCCTCAACAGTATCATAAACAAGGTCAAGGCCTATCATTTCAGAGTGTCCGAATTCCTTATTTACTCCCATTTTGTCGATCTTTACGCCGTATTCCTCAGCGAGCTTTTTCCAGAAAACTATGGCGCTGGCCACTGTAGGAAGCAGCATGGCCGGATGGCCCTCATTCGGTTTGGGTTCTATGGCCATGTACATTTTTCCGCCGAGCTTTGCCTCGTATTTGCAGAGCGCCGCGACATTTTCCTTCAGATTATTATACATATCCATGATGCCGACTGTGGCAAGGTCATAACCAAAAGAGCCGTTCCAAAGGACAAAAGTCGGCGCCTTGGACGGGCACCATGCTTTTTTCAGCGGGCCGTACGCGATTTCAAGCGCAGTTTTGCCATAACCTGCGGCTTTTTCCCTCTCTTGCGGGTCCATTGAGCAAATCCCGCCGTACGCGAAGTGCCTGTGCGCGCCCGGCGTGGCCATGGCAAGGTACATGCCTGAGTCAACAAGCGCTGACGCTATCTCACCGGCTGACTCCTCATTGTATTCGTAGTCAAAATGCGCCTCAAGGCCAAGGACAATGTTCTTTGGAAGGCGCGGAGCTATTTCCTTTTTCACAAGTTTTACGACGTCAACTGTGCCAAAAACGTCTCCTGACCAGTCCGGCCTCATGTCGCCCGGCGTAAAACCGCCCTTGCCCGCGTTGAATGTCCATGCGCAAATGCTGTGATATGACTTTTCCATGATAATAACCTCCGAGAGTTTTTTATTTTTCCGGTTGACCGTTAAGGTTCTTCTTCCATATGCCGTATATTTTAGCGTATAATTTTGACAACCCGGCGTCAGGCCCTATCACATCAATCCTTTTTAACCCCTTGAACATTTCCTTCCTTGACCTGAAAATTCCCGCGCCGAGGCCCGCTCCGCGCGCCGCGCCCTGCGAGCCGTCAGTGTCAAATAGCTCCACAGTTACGCCGCAGGTTGAGGCGAACACTTCCCTGAACACGGGGCTTAAGAACATGTTAGCGTGACCCGCTCGCACATTGTCAATTTTCATTCCCATTGATTTCATGACTTCAAAACCGTAATTCAACGCGAACACTATGCCTTCCTGGCCGGCCCTGAAAAGATGAGCGCGCCCGTGTGTGTTGAACTTCAAGCCTTCAATGCGCGCCCCAATGTCCCGGTTCTCCAGTGTCCTCTCAGCGCCGTTGCCGTATGGGTAAACCATCAATCCCGCCGAACCCGGGCCCGCCAGCGCCGCGAGCCTGTTCATTTCATTGTAATCCACGCCGCCTGCCTTTGACTTAAGCCAGCTGTTCAGTATGCCCGTGCCGTTTACGCACACCATTACTCCGTTTCTTGGTTTTTCAGCGGATGAACCCACATGGCTGAAAGTATTTACCCTGCATCTTTTGTCATAAAGCGGTTTGTCCGTTATTCCGAATATCACACCTGAAGTGCCTGCGGTAGCGGCCGTCTCCCCGGGTTCCATTACGTTCAACGAAAGAGCGTTGTTGGGCTGGTCGCCCGCCCTGTAAGCAACCGGGATTCCCGCCTTTATCCCTAGTTCTGAAGCTGCTTTGGCTGTCACCATGCCCTGAACGCCGAAGGTCGGCAGCACATCAGGGACCAGCTCTTTCCTTATGCCCGCGGCAGCCAACGCTTCATCGGATATTTTACCGGCTTTGTAATCCCAGAGCATTTCCTCAGCGAGGCCCGGTATGGTCGTGACAATTTCGCCGGTAAGACGCATCGCGATATATTCGCCCGGCAGCATGAATTTATGCGCCTTGCCGTAGATTTCGGGCTCATTGTCAATGACCCACATCAGCTTTGACGCCGTAAAATTGCCCGGGTAATTCAAAAGCCTTTCAAGGCACCTTTTGGGCCCGATTTTCTTTCGCGCTCTTTCTCCATAACTAACCGCCCTGCTGTCGCACCATATAATTGAGGGCCTTAAGACCTTAAGGGACCTGTCCACAAGCACAAGGCCGTGCATCTGGTAGGAAATACCTATTGCAGCTGTTTCCTTGAGTTTCTTTCCGGCATTTTTTTTCAGCAGCCGCGTGGCTTCAACCAGGTTTTTGTACCACATTTCCGGCTGTTGCTCAGCCCAGCCTGGTTTTTTTGAGATAATCGGCATTTCAGAGAGAGGAAATGAAACAGAAGCAGTCAGTTTCCCTGATTCAGCTTCAACAAGAGACGCCTTTATGGAGGAAGAGCCTATATCATATCCAAGCAGTTGCAAGAAACGCACCACTCTTTCAAGTCAATTTTTTAAGAACGGGTTCATGTGAACCCTGAATATTTTAATTTATACCCGCATCAAATTGAGTAATTGAATTTTAATCTTTTATGCCGGGACGCCGGAAGTTACCTCCAGGAAAACGCCATATCTGTTTCCGTATTATTGGTAAGCTTTACCAAATTGGTGCCATCAGTATTCATTATGAAGACCTCAGTATCGCCGTCCCTGTCGCTGGTAAATATAATTTTTGTCCCGTCAGGCGACCACATAGGGGCAAAATCGTTTCCCGAATCATCAGTCAGCCTTGTCTGGCCGCTTCCGTCAGCGTTCATGACATATATTTCATTGTTGCCTTCACGGTTACTTATAAAAACAATCTTATCCCCCGAAGGCGACCAGGCAAAATCCTGGTCATTCGCGCTATTGTTTGTCAGGTTCACCTGGTTTGTTCCGTCCGCGTCCATCTTGTATATCTCAAAATTCCCGTCACGCCAGCTCAAAAAGGCGATCTTGTTCCCGTCGGGCGACCATTTGGCCATGCCGTCATACTCAAAGCTGTCCGTGAGCCTCATCTGGCTGCTTCCGTCGCTGTTCATGATATACACTTCTGTGTCAAAGTCCCTTTCGCTTTCAAAGACTATTTTTGTGCCGTCCGGTGACCACATGGCATTGCCGTCATACTCGTCCGAATTGGTAAGATTAACCTGGTTTTCGCCATTGGAGTCCATTGAAAAGACGTCAAAATCATCGTTCCTGTAGCTGTCAAATATTATTTTTGCCCCGGTGGGAGACCATTTGGCGCTTCCGTCAAGGCCGCCATTGTTAGTCAGCCTTGTCTGGCCGCTTCCGTTCTGGCTCATCACATATATTTCGTCATTGCCGTCCCTGCCGCTCCTGAACAATATCTTTGTGCCGTCAGGCGACCAGTTAGGTTCCAGGTCAAAAGCCGTGTTATTTGTAAGCCTTGTCTGACCCGCGCCTGAAGGGCTCATTACATAAATTTCCTCATTGCCATCCCTCATGCTGTAAAACAGGACCTTCCCGGCACCGCCACCCGCAGGAGTAGGCACTACTTCCGGAGCCGCAGGCTCATTATTATTTCCGCAACCGAAGGAAATTACAAGCATCGACATCAGCAAACCCGCGATTAACGCCTTTTTCATTTTCTTTCCTCCCCTTTTTAATAAATTCTCCTGTTTACGATACCGCTTTCACATGTTCTCATACATAATATAATCTATTTTTAAGCAGGTTTCAAGATATTTTAAGTGAATGGTTTTGACTTTTTTTCCCGTTAGCTATAAAATATAACGCATAAAATACAAACCCTGCGCCGGAGGTTTTTATGAAAAAAATTATGTTTGCCTCTTTAATGGCCCTGATTCTAATGTCCTGTTCTTCACAGGACTCAAAACCCCTCCGCATCATGCACTGGGGCGGAACCCAGGAAATGCAGGCAATTGACTCAATAATAGCGGACCTGAAGGAACAAAAAGGCATTATAGCGACCCAGGACCGCGCGCCTTCCGGTAATCCTTATATGGAGAAAGTAGTGACGCAAATGGCAGCAGGCATGCCGCCTGACGTCATGCTCGTGGAAGTAAACAACTTCAAGGAATTCGCCTTAAGGAACGCACTGGAGGACTTAACTCCCTATATCAACGCGGACAATTCAATCAACATAAAGGACTATTACCCTGAAATAATAGACAGGTTTACCATAGACGGCAAGCTGTATGTCCTGCCGCGCGACATCGCGCCCATGTGCGTCATTTATTACAATAAAAAAGCCTTTGACGAGGCCGGTCTGGCGTATCCAAAGGATAACTGGACTGTCAATGAATTCCTTGAAACCGCGAAAAAATTGGTTAAAAAAGACGCGAAAGGCAATATTACAAGGTTCGGTTTCCTTGACGAATGGCCAATATGGGAAGCATGGGCATATACTTTTGGCGGCAGGCTCGTGGATGACGTAAAACACCCGAAAAAATGCGTCATGGACTCAGCGGCCACGGTTAACGGCATACAGTTCAGGGCCGACATGATACACAAGTTCAATGTAATGCCGAGGCCCGCGCAGGTTGTTTACTCAGGCAGCTATGACGCGTCAGGGCTTTTTATATCCGGCAAGACTGCCATGTTTTACAGCGGAATATGGAAAACCCCGTTTTTCCGCGAGATAAAGGGATTTGAATGGGATGTGGTGATGTTCCCCGCCTCGTCAGACGGCAGTCACGCTTACCCCACAGGCGGCTCAGGCTATGCCATAGCAAAAGGCTCAAGAAAAAAACAGCAGGCATGGGAGACGGTAAAGCGCCTCTCAGGCGAGAAAGGGCAATCTGACCTTGCAGCGATTGGCCTGCTGCAGCCGGCAATAATGAGGCTAGCCGCGTCCCCTGTCTTCCTTGACGGCAAGGACCCGAAGAACAAGAAGATAGTCCTTGAGGGCGTAAAAAACGTCGTATTTTACCCCCTGCACGAGCGCTGGGAAGAGATAAATATAAGCTACACCGCGCCCGCGCTCGACCGCGTATGGAACGGCTCCAAATCCGCCAGGCAGGCCATGGACGAGGTTGTGCCGGAGATAAACAGGATTTATTTCGGTAATGACAAATAACTTTTTTGGAAGTTTAAAGCATAAAACTGAAATTTAATATTTTCTAAAATATTACTCTTAGTTTTCAAGTCACTTCCCTGCCGCGTCTTCCCTGCCAATCTGCCTGTAATAATTGTTCAGTTTTTTTTCAACCGCCTGTTCCTGCAGCTTGAAGACTTCCTGCGCGGTTTTTCCTGCAAGGCCATAAAACAATTCCATTGCGCGTTTCCCGATTTTTATGTAGTTTTCCATGGCCTGGCGCGCGTCCGGGTCCTCTATGCGCGAGAGCGCGTCCTGCGCTAGCCTTGAAAGCGCCTCATCGGCGCCGTAAAGCACCCGTATCAGCGCCGGCACTATTTCCTTTTTTACGCCGAGCTTGTCGCTTAAGTAAGCCTGCATTTCCACAAGTTTGTTCATGGCGTTTTTCCTTATCGCCGAGTCGGGATTCTTAAGGTCAGATACAAGCGCGGTGAAGGCTATTTCAGGGTTTATCATTGCCAGCGAATCAAAGGCCTTTTCATATTTTTCAGCTTCGGCCGAGCTTTTCATAAGCGCTATAATTTCAGGAACGGCTTTTTCGGCCTTCTTTGACATGCCCGAGAGCGCGTCAAGGGCGAGCGAGCGCGTCTTCCAGGCCCCTTCCTTGAGCATTTCCTTGAGCTTTAAGGCGTCTTCCCCGGAGAGCGGAAGGCTCCGCAGGTACGCTGTTATTTCCTTAAAATCCCTGATACTGCCGTTCGCGGCAGCGGCCTTTATCATGGGCGCCGCCGCATACGCGCCTGCGCCTGTTTCAGACAGGATAGCAAGGATTTTCAGCCTTTTAAGCGGGTCCTCTTCCCTGCCAAACAGCTCCACCAGGCTTAAAACAATATCTTTTTTTTCCCCGTCCTTAAGGCCGCTAAATTCACTTTTTGCCGCAGCCCTTATCTTGTCGTCTGACGATAAAAGCCTCATATGAAGCGGCCTGAACTCCTCGGAAACAACGTTCAAAGAGGCGCAGGAAACTAAAACCGTCAGGCATAAAATGGCAGGCAGTATTTTTTTCATTCAGGCTCCAGGAAATCATGATATACAGCCGCGAAATACAAAATTTAAAAATAGTAAATTATCCCTATCTTGAGCTCGGCCGGCGCAAACAGTCCCGAGCCCACCTGCACGGAGTCAGCCGGGCCGGGGTCATTGAACACTTCGTCAGTTTCCTCGCTGTATCCCTCATTTGTCTTTACGCTTTGCACGAAACGGTAGAAATAGTTGCCTCCCTTGTTCGTCCAGCGGACATATAAAAGCTCAAGGCTGGCGGTAAATTTCAGGTTTTCCATAAACGGGCATTTTAACTCAATGTCGGGGAACACAAGGCTCGCCTTATTGTCAGCCGCGTATACAATATCAAGGTTTTCCTCGTAATAATACTTCTTTGTATCCGGATATTTCTCAAAATAGTAAAGGTAACTGTACGCGGCACCGAAGTATTTCCTGTATTTTAAGCCCGCGCTTAGGTCAAAGAAATCCCCCTTATAAAACGTATAATATGCGGCCAGGCCTAACGGCGCAACCGCCCTTACAGAACCTGTTTCCTGGCTCCTGTAGAATATGCCAATGTCATAGGACGTGTCGTCAAAGTCATTCCGCACGCCTATTCCCAGCGAAGCTTCAAGCTTCACGTCAACCTCATCAAGATACACCCTTAACGCGATTTCGTCGTTGACATAACCGATGCCGTGTTTCAACGAGCATCCCTGTATGAAAGCGGCCATGACAGCCGCGGCTAAGGCCAGGGTTGTCTTCTTCATTGGGCCGCCGGCGCCTCCGCCGGCTTTGCCGCAGGCGCTTCAGCCGGAAGGTTGAAGTAATAAACTATGCCCGCGTTTGCCATTGTAATGCCGAAAAGCCCCATTGAAAAACTGTCCAATTGCCCGTCAGTGCCGTATTTCCACGAAGTTCCGAGCCCAAGCGAGCCTATGATGACCAGCCCCTTTACTCCCGGGAAGTTCAGTTCTATTTCGGGCAGCAGTATGTCCAGCGAGTAGTCGTTGGCCGTAAATAAAACAGATTTGTCAGCGCCCTTTCCCGCCTCATACCTTATCCTGTCCTTGAAGGTAAACCCTATGTTTACCGCGCCATGCTCGCCCCTGTAAAGCGCCAGGTTTACGGGCGATATCGCGAGCGTTATTTCAGTAAGCGACTTGTCGCTGGTCGCGTCATTTACGTAATTTATTCCCAGGGAAAGCGCGCTTGTCACAGCGTCATCCCACTTGAACCTTACCGAAGGGCCGCCGTTGTTATAGCCAACTCCCAGATCGTTCGCCATGGCAAAAGACGAGGCAAAGAACAGTATAACTGCCGCCAAAGATATTCTTTTCATGTTCCCTCCATGTTTTCTATCAGTCAATTTTTATGTAATCCCGGTCAACTATGACGCCTCTTGCACCCAGGGAGTCAAGATCGCCGCTGTCAGGAGACACTATTGTGCCGGTACCTGTCCACTTCACCGTAACCCACAGGTAATCTCCGCTGCCGAGGCCTGTATTTGCCACAAGCGGCGATATGTCGTCTATGTTGTTTTTCGCTATCTTAAGGCTCGTCAAAAGGTTCAGCCCCTGGAGAGCGGTAACGTCGGTTATTAAATTGAACTCAAGCGAAAGCTGCCTGACCTGGCTAAGCGTGGAAAGTACGCCTATGTCGGAAATAAGGTTATTCGCGAGATTCACATTTATAAGGCTGTCAAGTCCTGATATGGCAGATATATCTGTCAACGCATTGTTGGAGGCGTTTAATGTCTGGAGGTCAGGCATGCTCTCAATGCCTGTAAGGTTGGAAAGCTGGTTGCTTGACACGTTAAGTGTGACCATTTTTGTCATTCCCCCAAGGCTCGCTATGGAAGTTATGTTGTTGTTTGTAAGGTTTAGGGCGACAAGTTTTGTAAGCCCTGAAATCGGCGTCAGGTTTGATATGCCGCAATTTACAAGCGACAGGTTTATGAGGGAAGGCGCATCCGAGATTCCAGAAATATTCGTTATTGACCCGCCGGATACTGTTAGAGTATGCATGATGGGCAACCATATAACAAAACTTAAATTCTCAATAGTTGAATTCTGTATAGTAAGCGTGGTAATGTTCGGCATGCTCTGGAAATCCGAAAAGTTCTTAATAGGCGAGTTTATCACAAGCGAATCAACAAGCAAGAGGTCGGTCTCGCACACGTCACAGCTTAAGTTCCCTAAAAATGATCTGACTGCGTTTTCCACGCTGGCATCGGCGAATACGTGCTTGTTCTCGCAAGGCAGGCAGGCTGTATCCCTGGGAATTATGGGATTTAGTTTCCTGCAGCTGTTAAAGCCCGCAAAAGCGGCAATAATAGCGGCTATTATAAGGACCTTTTTCATGTTTCACCCCATTATAATTTATTTGTCAAATTATACCATTTTAGCGCTTATTTTCAACAGAATTATAGGCTATTGCCTCCTGTACTGTTACCATGACACCTTGCAGCCGTTTATAGGGTCAGGTATGGACTTTACCGCGTCCTGCCTGCCGTTTCTCGCGTAAAAAAGCTTCAGCCCTATATAAGTGTCATCCAGCTGTTCCCTGAACCTTTTCTCAAGCTTTTCAGCCGCAAGCTTCTTCATGCTTTGGGTCCTTATGGCCTTGAAAGCCGCAAACTCCGAGGTTTTCTTCACGGCTTCGGCGTTTCCCTTTTCAGAGAGGATTTTACGCGCCTCAGCCGAAAGCTCATCATTTCCGCCGTACATCACCCTGACAAGGGCTTTCTGCAGTATTTCCTTTTGGCTTTTCGATGCCTCGGAATTGGCGAGGACTTTCGCCGCGAACCGCAGGGCGCTTTCCATGGTTTCCGGGCTCCCGCAGGCCATGTCAAGGCTGACGGAGTATGCCAGCGCCTCGGCGCTTATCATTGAGGCGCAGACCGCCATTTCAGCGTATAGGCCGTAAGAAGGCCCTGACTGCCGCATCATTTCAAGGATCTCCGGCATGGCAGGCGCAGCGGCTGAACGCATTGAGCATAATATACGGAGCGCCATTAGCCTGACTGCCCTATCTGAATCGCCAAGCATTTCCCTTAGTTTTTTTGCGTCCATGGCCGAAGGCTTAAACTCGGAAATAAACTGGCTTATCTCAATCCTTGACAGTTCATCAGTCGCAGCAGCATAAGCCTTTATAAGCGCAGGCAAGGCCAAAGTCCCGGTTTTTACGGCGCGAAGCGCGTCTATTATCATGTGTGTCCTGGCTGGACTTTTTTCATCAGTAAGCAGGTAGATTAAATATGTCCTTACCTTTTCCTTTGATTCCTCAGTAAGTACTTCAAAATCCTTGTAGGCCTTTTCCCTTGCGGCCTTGTCTCCGGAGAGCAGGTCCTCAGGCTGGAAGAAAACAGTCTTTGAAAATGTCCAGTATTCCGCCGCCATGGGCCTTCTTTCCGGCGCTGAAGAACACCCTGCCGCGGCTAATGCCGCCAGCAGTACCGCTCCTGCCATTTTATTCATGATCGCCACCTGCCTTTTCATTTATTATGTAAATGCCGCGCCCTGCCGAGGCCTTCATTTTCGGGCCTTTACCTTTTAGGGACGCGAAGTATATTTCCTTTGAGCCGTTCACTTTTTCCGCCCGGCCTTTCATCTCGACGAAAAAGGCGTTTTCAGCAGCCAGCATAAGCTCTCGTCCTGCCTTGATGTCCAGGAAAGCTGAACCGGAAAATTCCGTTTCCTCCCGGAAAGACGCGTAAACACTTCCTTTCGGCGAGCTCATATACAGGTCGGCCGTCTCACCAGGCGATTCATATTTTATTGCGCCATTAAGGGTCGTAAGCGCCAGGAACCCGTGCCTGCCCTTCGCGTTAAAAACTATATTCCCTTTCCTGTTCCTGACAGTTATCCTGTATTCGGACGCTTCGGGCAGAAGGACTTTTATGGAAGCGTTCAATTCCGAAAAGAAGCCTTTCTTGACGGTTTTATACACGTACTTCACGGAATTTGCGCCTGTTTCCGCCTTCACATCAGCGTCATAACGCCTTTTCGGGAACCCGAACCCCGAAGCCTCAAAACCTACGCTTCCATGGCCCTTTTCAGGCCCGGATATAAGGACATCGGCTTCGCATTCCATTTCAAGCAGGAACTCGCCGTTTACGGCCGAAAGCCTGTATTCCCTGTTGCTGTTAAATGGCGTTGAAAACAGGAATATAAATATCAGAAGGCCAAGCAGTATGGCTGTCACAGCCGCCGCAGCCGGCTTATTTGCCGCTGATTTGGCAATAGCGCCAAAGACAGGCCGCCCGCTGTCGCCGCCAAGGATCATATGGTAAGCTGTTTCAGCCGCGATAAACGTTATCCCGCCCGCCCACATCACGTCCGAAAGATAATGTCCTCCCTGCGCCATGCGCGCAAGGCCCATGAGAGTGCCGTATGCGGCGCCTCCAAAAAGCGCGGCATATGCAGCTGGCCTGTTTTTGTTCTTCAGGACAAAATAAAGGGACATAAAGAGAAATCCCATGGAAGCGTGGCCGCAAGGGAATGAATGCCCCCTCCCCGGCGTCCCGGGCTGCAGCGCGTGCCTGTACCGCATCCTTCCACCGAATTCCACCGTATCCCGCGGCCTCGGCCTGCCTGAATAGTTCTTTAGTATTACATTTATGAAAAGCGCGGGGCCGAGAAAGAGCGTAAGCATTACGAGCAAAGATGCCTTCCTGAACCTTACGGCCTTTTCAAAGGCGAACCCCAGGCCAAATCCGATCACGGCTACGGCTGTCAAAATCAGCGCCGGATAGACGCCGAACCTGTAAAGCCAAAGCACCGCAGGATTTTCGGCGTAGAGCCATTTCCCCGAAGCGGTATCATACAGCGCTTTTTGCGCGGTCATGTCAAGATTTAGGAGCCAGAACGGCAGTGTCAGTGCCACAAGGACAAAGAGCCGGGACAATATCCTTTTTATGCCTTCAGCCATTTTTCACACAAACGCTATGTCTATGGGCTTCTTCAGCTTGTGGAAGACCGAATCCACCTCAAAATTCTCCGTCACTTTTATCTGCGCCTTTTCAGAAAGCACCGAAAGCGCGTGCCACACACCCTTGTTTACAATCACAGCTTCGTCAAGCAGGAAAGCCTCAATCTCATCCGGCCTGTTGTTTTCGGCGACAAGCAGCACAGAAACGCCCTCTACGGGCTCAAATGTCTCAAGCGACTCAGGATGGTTCTCAAGAGTGTCCACCTTGCCCGGCCCTATAATCACATAGCCTATACGCCAGCCTTTCGCGGCCGCGTCCCCGCAGGTTACCGTAAAGACCTTTTCCTTGTCCTCAGGCGCCAGCAATGAGCCGTATTTCTTGAAGCCTTCCCTTGTAAGCCTTTTTACCGGTATCATAAAACCTCCATGTAGCTTTGTATTTTGTATTACTGTATTCTGTTCGCGGCCCTTTACTTCGCCGGCCCCGCCACTACCTGCGTATAACGATCAAGGTCAATGTAACGCCTTATCACGTCATTTACATCCGCCTTTGTCACATTATTGATCCTGTCAAGGAATGTGTCCACCCGCTTATAACCCATGCCCCAGAACTCATACATGCCGTAGGACTCCGCCTGCGACATATAGTCCTGGAACCCTATCCTGAACATGCCGCCAATGTAAGTCTTTGCTGTCATTAGTTCCTTTTCGGTTATCCCCTTGTCGCGCAGCTCGTGAAGAAGGGCAAAAATCTCGGATATGAGCTTCTTTTCATTTTCCGGCGATGTGGCCGCGTATATCTTAAAGGCTCCGTTTTCCACATACCTGTCAAATGTTGAATATATCGTATAGCAGAGGTTTTTCTTGTCCCTTATTTCCGAAAAAAGCCTGGAATCCATGCCGCCGCTCAGCACCGTGTCAAGGACGCGAAAAGAGTAATAATCCTCGCTGCCCATTTTCGGCCCCAGAAATCCTATCACCACATGCGACTGGTTCTTGTCTATCTTTTCCCTGATTTCCCTTTTGGCCCTTGTTATCTTCACAGGCAGGCCGGCCTTCATCTTATCGCCCTTTTTCATGGCTCCGAGCTTTTTGGCGGTTATTTCCGCGGCATAGTCCGCGTCGATGTTGCCCGCTACGGAAATTATCAGGTTTTCCGAATTTATGTACCTGTCATGCCATTCCGAAAGCCTCTGCGCCGGTATACTTTTCACGGTTTCAGGGCTGCCGGCGGAATAGAATCCGTAAGGGTGCCACTCAAAAAATTCCTCATTAAAAATTTTCATGCAGTAAGCCGCCGGGCTGTCCTTTAACCTGTTTAAGTCGTTTATTATATTTTCCTTTTCTTTCTTTATTTCTTTCAGTGAAAAGGCGGGTTCCAGGAGTATTTCCGCGAACAGTTCCATAAACGGCTCAAAATTTGCCGAAACCATTTCAGCTGACCAGCCGAACTTGTCCTTGGAAATGTCCTTGCTCAGGACCACGCCGAGCCTGTCTATGTTTTCCGCAACTTCCGCGGCATCCTTTTTTTTCGTGCCCTTCAGCATTGTCTCCTGCATCAGGTTCGTGATGCCCCTGTAAGCGCCTCCGAAAGCGCTGCCTTCATACATGACGCCGCCCGTGAAAATAAACTTGACCGCCACAATATCGGCATTGTCCATTTTCTTGTGTATTAGCGTTATGCCGTTGCCTAGGGTGCGCATTGAAGGCCCCTCTTTCACGCTTTTCTTAGCCGGCTCGCCCTCCGGCGCCACCAATTTCTTTACGGCCTCCGCGTCCATTAACTTCCTGAATTCAGAAGCGCTTTTCTCGGGATAATAAAATGATATGCCCGCCCTCAGCGGCCTCAGGTACTTCCCGGCCATAGCCTTCATGTCGGTTTCTATTACCCGCCTTAGGCCGTCATAGTATTTTTCCTGCAAGGCGTAGTCAGACAGCGCCTCATAGTAGCCTAGTTCCATCGCGGCATTCTCCACCTTCATCTCTTCCTTTTGTTTCTCCCTTATGAGGTCGGACTTGACCTTGCTGACTTCCTCGGGCCTAACGCCTCGTTCCGCAACTTTCCTGATTTCCGAGAATATGGCGGTCAGCGCCTCCCTGTATTTGCCTTCCCTCACTATCGCCGTTATCACAAACACGCCGCCGTGCCTGCCTGAA
>CAYNMZ010000032.1:0-16123 GCA_964398505.1 uncultured Spirochaetia bacterium | reverse complement strand
CCTTTTTGTCCCGCCAAAGCTACAATTTCAGCCTCACGCTCATGGTTTTTCGCGTTTAAAAGCTGGTGTTTTATGCCCCGTTTATTCAGCATCTCAGACAACATCTCATTCTTTTCTATTGAAGTGGTCCCAACCAGCACAGGCTGGCCTCTTTTATTACATTCAACTATGTCATCAACTATTGCCTTAAACTTTCCCTTTTCATTTTTATATATCGCGTCAGGATGATCATGCCTGACCATTGGTTTGTTTGTCGGCACAACAATAACGTCCAGCTTATATATCTGCCAAAATTCCTCGGCTTCTGTCTCGGCGGTTCCCGTCATGCCTGAAAGCTTTTTATACATCCTGAAATAATTCTGAAGTGTAATTGTGGCCAATGTCTGGTTTTCCCTCTCTATTTTAACCCTTTCCTTTGCTTCAACAGCCTGGTGCAAACCATCCGACCACCTTCGGCCAGGCATAAGCCTTCCCGTAAATTCGTCAACTATTATCACCTGTCCGTCCTTTACTATATAATCCTTGTCTCTCTTAAACAGTGTATGGGCTTTTAATGCCTGGTTTACATGGTGAATTATTTCAATGTTTGCCGGGTCATAAAGATTTTCCTTGTTGAGTAATTTCTCGGCTTTAGCCACGCCTTGTTCCGTAAGGGTCGCGGAATTATGTTTTTCATCAACTTTATAGTCAACGTCCTTTATGAATTTCGGTATTATCCTGTCTATCATGTAATAAAGTTCCGTTGATTGTTCTGCCGGGCCTGAAATTATCAGCGGAGTCCTGGCTTCATCTATCAGTATACTGTCAACCTCGTCCACTATTGCGTAATTGAGCTCCCTCTGCACCCGCTCTTGCGGGTAAACCGCCATATTGTCCCTTAAGTAATCAAATCCGTATTCGTTGTTTGTGCCGTAAGTGATGTCACACGCGTAGGCCCGCTGGCGTTCTTGCGGTCTGGAGCCGTTTTTTATGCATCCAACAGTGAGGCCCAGGAAGTTGTAAATTGTCCCCATTCCCTTGAAATTGCCCTTGCCAAGGCTGTCGCGTTCCGCCAGGTAGTCGTTTACAGTTACGACATGCACTCCTTTGCCAGAAAGCGCGTTCAGGTAAACGGGAAGCGTTGCGGTGAGCGTTTTTCCCTCGCCGGTCCTCATCTCGGCTATCTTGCCCTGGTGAAGCACCATGCCGCCTATAAGCTGGACGTCAAAATGCCTCATTCCCATTACCCTTTTTGCCGCTTCCCTTACGGTAGCGAACGCAGCGGGCAGTATGTCGTCAAGTGTCTCACCGGCGGCAAGACGCTCCTTGAACTCAGCCGTCTTCGCAGCCAGCTCCTTGTCAGAAAGCTTCTGTATTTCAGGCTCCAGTGAATTTATAAGCGCTACCTTTTCAGCGTATTTTTTTACTTCCCTTTCATTTCTGGTGCCGAATATTTTTCTCAGAAAACCGAGCATATAGCAGTACCGTCCTTTTAAAAAGTTGTGATAAGGCCGAATCGCGCCTTTTGCCGCCGGGAAATTCCGGCCTTACATGTTGAAATCGTAGTCCTTGCCTTTTTTCGGGGTTTCTTTCTTCCCTCTTAAAAGCATGATTATTAATATAAGCAGGAGAAGTATGATGAGGCCCGCTACAAGGTAAAGAAGGTAGTTCTCTGCCTCGTCAATGTAAACATCCACCGGGAATTCCTTTGAAAGGCCGTTGGCTGTCACCTTCAGGGAAAGCGGCAGTTTCACGTCCCCATCATAGCTTGCCAGCACAATCACGGGATATACAAGTTCCAGGCTGGTGCCCGGAAGCACTGTTCCTATGTTTTTTTCAGACTCGGGCATCAATACGCTCGTATGGCCGCTTTTCAGCGTCGCAACCGTGTAATAGGAAGTTGTTGCACCTTTATTTTCAAGCGTTAAAGTGAGCTTGAACTTTCTCTCAGTCGCAAGAAGGCCGAAAAGGTTGTCCGCGCTTTTCTTTAACGCTATCTCGTCAATTGATGATTTTGATATGAGAATACCTGGGAAAACCGCCTGCGGCCTTGCTGGAACAGCGGTAGGAACCGGTGTCGGCACAGGAGTCGGCGCGGCCCTTTTCACCGTAGGCCTTGGTTTTGGCGTGGGTACAGCCGTGGGTTTGGGCCTTGGGGTCGGGACAGGTTCAGGCTCAAGTTCCTCAACAGGCTCAAGGGTAGGCGCCGGCTTTGGGGTTTTTGTAGGCAAAGCGTCAACAACGTCTCCTTCAATTAGTCCGGAAGTATCTTTGCTTTCAACAGCGTCAGATGTCAGGAATTCATCAGAATCCGAAGGCCCGTAGGCAAGTATCGCGGAAAAAGATATTGTGGCCGATAAAAACATGGCAATCAGAAAAAAATATTTTTTCATAAATTCCTCCATATTAAATTTTTTTATATATTATCACATATTCTTGCGTTATCAAGTTTTATTCATACTCCCATGGCGAGACGCATAACAAGCTGGGGGGGTATGCCGGCTTTTGACATTTTATCCTGGCTGGCCTGCACATTGTAAGGAAGCCGCTTAACCGAGACAGTAAGGTGTTTTGAATCATAAAAATATAAGCAAGCCATCGGGTTATTGTCCCTTGGTTGGCCGACAGAACCAACGTTTATTATATATCTCTTATCCGCGTCCAGGTTGAAAATCTCGCCTGTCTGGTAAAAACCCGATTTGCCGGGTTCAGCCCACTCATAAAGCAGCGGTTGATGCGTGTGGCCAATAAAACAAATTCTTTCTTTAAAAAACCGCATATTTTCCTGAAATTTTTCAACGAGAAAAAGATACTCATTCACATTGTCCCTCGGAGACGCGTGAACAAAAAGCTCGGAGTCTCCATGATAAGAGCTTTTCAGCGACGCAAGGTAATCTGTATCTTCCTTTAAAAGCATGCCTTTATTTATTTCAAGGGCCATCTTTGCCTCCCTGCTTAGATGCTCCGCGCCATTGCCGCAGGCGGCCAAGTCATGGTCGCCTGCAAGGCATACCATATTTTTTTGTGCACGAATCTCTGCTATACATTCCCTCGGAGAGGCGCCGTAGCCCGTAATGTCTCCAAGGCAAACTATTGTATCCACAGGATTTGATTTCAAATAATCCAGTACTGCTTTCAACGCCTCGTAATTTGAATGGACATCAGAGATTACAGCATACCTCATTTACGCACCCCTCTTATCAAAATTTTTCCTCCTTTTTTAAATTCCCTGCATCATCATATGTCCAAAGCCTCAATAACTTTCCTTTCCTGTATAATGCCCTTGTTTCAGGCAAACCGTTTTCCTTGAACGACTGGACTTCACCGTCCAATAGGCCATTTTTGTATGTTTCCTGTTCCTCAATAGTCCCAGAAGGATAATACAACCTGAAAATGCCATGCTTCCTGCCATTTTTGTATGTTCCCTCAAGCTTTATTGAGCCGTTTTCATGGTAAAGCCTGTATTTTCCGTCAAGTTCATCATCTTTAAAAGCGCCTTCTTCTTCAACCTTACCCTGTTCTGATAAAAGCAGGTAACGTCCGTTTAATGAGCTGTTCTTATATGTCATTTCCGAGGAAAGCATCCCTTTTTCAGTATACATCCTTACTATGCCGTTGATTTTCTTGCCTTCTTTCTTGATTGTTCCATTGTCATTATAATACCAACGGGCCACTTCAATTTCATCCTTATAAAAAATCTGTACATTCAGGTACATCTTACTTGTAAGTTCTTCCAAGGCAGTTCCCCTTGATTCATAAAAATTCTTAATTATAAAAATTATATCACACTTCCCAGTCCTTTACCCCGTTTTTTTTCCTGAAAACAAACGCTGATATTAAAATAAGGCCCAATATGCCAAGCGTGCCTGAAACGTAAACAAAAGTCTTCACATCTTTCGTTATTTTGCCAAACGACTTTTTGTCTATCTTCCATATTGACGCAGAAGCGTCTTTGCACGCTATTGCCATCAACCTGCCATTTCCTGAGAACGCTACAGAATAAACTTCGTCAGCGCATGCATTGACTGAAAAAAGCGCCTTTCCCGTGGTCGCGTCAAAAAAGTTAACTGTTTTGTCCCTTCCTGCCGCAGCAAGGTAATTCCCGGAAAAAGCCACGTGCCATCCTAAACCGCTGAAAACCTGCTGTTTCCATAAAGAAAGTCCGTCCTCAACCCTCCATACCTTGACGCTGCCGTCATCACCCGTGGCCGCGAACAGCTGTGAATCAATTGAAAAATCAGCGCTGTAAACAATCGTGCCAAAATCAAAATCCCGCGGATTGGAGAGTTTCAGCCCTCCCCGTCCGGTAAGCGTGCTGATGAAATCCCCGGTTGAAACTTCCCAAAGTGTTATTTTCCTGCCTCCGGCCATGAGAAAATACCTGTTGTCAGGCGAAAATTTGACTGTCCTTGCCCAAATGTCACCTATGTCAACTCCGAAAGCGCGCCGGTAATCACCCAATAGGATGAATTCAACCTTCCTTAAGCTTCCGAAACAGAGGTATTTTGAGTCAGCTGAGAAATACGCCGAAAAGACCATGTCCTCGGCGCCTGAAAATGTCTTAAGAAGCCTGCCTGTCTTCGCATCCCAAAGTTTTACGGTCCTGTCCCTGGCGGCAGAGGCTATCTGCCTGCCGTCAGGTGAAAAGACGACGCTCTCAACCATGGCGCCGTGTATCAGGTTCAATACCATTTTCCCTGTGTTTATATCAGTAATCCTTATCTGTGAATCAAATCCTGCCGTGGCAACGAGTTTTGAGTCCGGGGAAAAAGCCGTTGAACTTACCGACGACCTATGGCCTTCTATGTTCCTGTAAAATTTTAGGTCAGCACGGGCGTTTAATAACGGCGACAACGTAAACAGGCAAAAGAAAAGGAGTTTTAAAATACCTTTTTTCATAAACCGGCCTCCTTTTTTGCCTTATTAAGGAGGTTGTCAGCTTCAGCATTCTTCGGATTTGCTGTCAAAACAGCTTCAAAATGGCTTTTCGCCAGCGTATATCTTTTTTCCTCCAGATAAATTGCTCCAAGCCTGAGGTGTGCGTATTCATTGCCCGGAAGAATAGAAAGCGCTTTCTCATAGTTTTCAGCGGCCTTCTGAAGATTTTTTTCAGTTTCATAAAGGATTCCAAGATTGAAATACGCCTCAGCAACTTCAGGAAGCATCGTTGCAGATTTTTCAAGAAGGATTTTTGCCCTGCCCGTCCTTCCTGTTATAAGCATAAAATTGCCCAGATTCGCCAGATACGCTCCGACAAGGCTGTACTTGTCCAATTCCTTTCCGTAAATTGTTTTTGTATTGTCAAGCGTCACTATCATGTCTTTATAGCCGTAAAACTCTGCGCCTGAAACCGTGGTTTCCACGTTAACTCCTGATCTTCCAGGCTCCTTGTATCGCACATAAATATGCCCCGGTACCATGACACCATAAAGCGGCAACCCCAGCTTGTCCCCAAGCATGAGATAAATCATTGATATGGTAAGGCATATCCCCTGTCGCCTTTCAATCACCCTTTCAATTGAGTGAAAATTCAGAAAGTCGTCATATTTTGCCTGCGTGCCATTTACCCGCAGCTGCTCAAATTTTTGGTCAAAGGTAAAACCTAATGTATCAAAAAAATAAGAATTGAAAGCGGCTATCACGGAGTCAGGGGTGGATGAATCTGCTATCCTTGACTTAAGCTCGGCTTGCATCCTTGAAAGTTCGGTTTTTACCTTGGCCTTATCTGTCTTTGTATCTATCAATGCTGAGAGATTTATGACTGTATCCGAAAGGTCAAAGTTTTGCCTGTCACTTTCCTGCGGCAGTATTTTCTCAAGGTCAGAGGAAAACCCCGCTAAGCTTCCTTGATGTGCTGGAATGAAAATGTGAAGCAAAATGGCGACAAATACAAGAATAACCGCGGCCGCCGCTTTTTTACTCATTTTGCCGCCTCATGGCCCATGCGTTCAGTCCAGCCTTGCCTTGCGTATTTCCACACCCGTATAATAATACCTCAGAATTTCCTTGTAATTTTTGCCCTGCTCAGCCATCGCCTTGCCGCCTTCCTGTGAAAGGCCAACCCCGTGCCCCCAGCCAAACCCTGTTATTTTTATCTCATCCGGCCCGCATTCAATGTCAAATTTTGTGCTTTTTATGGTGTCAATTCCCGCGTAAGCCCGAAAATCCTTGCCTTTAACCTCAAAAGTACCTGCGCTCCCGTAAATTTTCATTGTCTTTACGCGTCCTGATTCCGTTCGGTCTGTTATTTTAATGTCATATATTTCCCCTGTCTTCAGGTTATTTTTTGCGAGGATTTCGGCAAGCTTTTGCCTACTTACCGATTTTTCCCAATTGTAATGTTTACCATTTCTGCAGTACGGGTCATCAACAGACTCAAGATAGTCAAGCTTCCCACCCCACACTTCTGCAGAAGACGCTGTCTTGCCGCCTGAATTTGAATGAAAGAAAGCCTGGACGACTTTGCCGTCCTTTGTCATTATCTCGTTTTCAGTCGCGTCAACCGCCCTGTTTGTGAGTTCGGATTCAACGCCTGCGCCCTTATAAACCTGCGACATCACGTCAGATTCCAGGTCATAAAGCTCGTTTTTAATGTTCATCTTTCCGTAAAGCGCGAATGTCCTTGCAGCCACTGCCTGTGCTTTCAGTATTTCCTCCGGCCAGGACGGCGCCACTTCGCTAGGCAGCACACCGTAAAGGTATTCGTTTACTGTCACCCTGTTTATCAGGTAAATGTTCTTGTCCGCCGCTACAGCTATAAATGTACCCCTGTATTGCCTCGAATCAAACCGGATAAAAGTCTTTGAGAATATTTCAATCCTGCTTTTTCCCGTATCAACGCCGTTGACAAATACATTTCCTGAAACATTTGTAAGTGAGAAGTCTGGAGCATTAAAATTTTCTGCGCCGTAAATCCTCAATGGTTCAGGTGAGTAAAGTTTAATTTCCAAAGCGGATTTTTTTATCAGCACCAAAAGCAGAATGTCATTAACCCTGTTTTCTTCCTTTACCTCAAGGTATTCGCCCTTTTTATTTTCCTGATTTTTTTTTGTTTGCCCGTTTATATCCGCCGTTTTAATTGTGATAGGGGAGCCTTTATCATACCTGCCTGACATTGAGACGCAATTAGCCATGAGAAAAGACGCCAGCAGCGCTGCCGGAACCATCAGGCATCTTTTACTTTTTTTCCCGTGTATATTCATCCTTACACCTGTCGTAATATATTGGCTTACCTCTTGCCTATAAAAAACAAAAGCACTGTTATAAATATACTTATAAGAATACTTGTGACAACGGGGAAATAAAATGTAAAATTTTCCTTCTGTATTGTTATGTCTCCGGGAAGACGGCCCAGCGGTATGTTCCTGCCAAAAATCAGGAAAAGTCCCGCAAGCACAAGGCCTATCCCGAAGGCAATAAGAATCTTTCCAAGTTGTTCCGCCATGTTCATTCCGCCGTAACGGAAATTACTTCATCCATGGTCGTAAGGCCTAAGCATAGTTTCATAAGTGCTGCCTGCCGAAGAGTGCGCATACCGTTGCTAATTGCTGTCTCCTTTATTAAAGTAGCGTCAGCGCCTTTAAGTATTACCTTTTTCATCTCTTCGCCTACTTCCATAATTTCGTAAATCGCAACCCTGCCCTTGTAGCCGGAATTATTGCAGGCCGAGCATCCCTCACCCTTGAAAAGCCTTGCGGAAGCTATAAGTTCCGGCCATGCGCCTGCCTGCCGAAGGGCGTCAGGGTCAACCTGTATTTCTGCCGCGCATTCCCTGCATACCTTTCTCATAAGCCGCTGCGCCACTACCATTATCACCGAAGATCCTATATAAAAAGGCTCTATGCCCATGTCCTGGAGCCTGCTTATTGTGGTCGGCGCGTCATTTGTATGGAGCGTTGATATTACCAGGTGGCCCGTCAACGCGGCTTTTATGGCGATTTCAGCCGTTTCCTGGTCCCTTATTTCGCCTACCATTATTACGTCAGGGTCCTGCCTCAAGAAAGCCCTGAGCGTGCTTGCAAATGTCAGCTCAGCGTCAGGATTCATCTGTACCTGGTTTATATTGGGCAGGTTATACTCCACAGGGTCCTCGGCAGTCATGATATTTATATCGGGCGAATTTATTGTAGACAGGGCGGAATACAGTGTTGTAGTTTTACCCGAACCTGTGGGACCTGTGACAAGCAGTATGCCGTATGGACTGTTAATCGCTTTCTGAAATTTGCCCAGTTCGTCAGGCTCAAAGCCCAGTTTTGTCAGGTCAAGCTGCAGGTTGCTCTGGTCCAGTATTCGCATCACTATTTTCTCTCCCCATACAACAGGAAGCGTGGAAACGCGCAAATCTATCGTCCTGTCCTTTACCTTTATCTTTATCCTGCCGTCCTGCGGTTTCCTTCTTTCCATTATGTCAAGCCTGGCCATGACCTTGTAGCGCGACGTTATGGCGCGCTTGAAGTTTACCGGCGGAGAACTCTGTTCAATAAGAACCCCGTCAATCCTATATCTCACCTTAATTGACTTTTCAAACGGTTCAATATGAATATCCGAAGCCTTTTTCTCAACAGCGTCAGCTATAATTGAATTGCACAGTTTTATGACAGGCGCCTCGTCAACAGAATCAGTTTCCTCGGCAGGTGCCGACTCCTTCAGGACCTCAAGGGATATTTCCTCACCCATCTGCTTTATTACGTCCGCAGTGGCGCTGTTATCCTCTTTCGGCATCAATTGTTCTATGGCAAGTTTTATGTAAGACTCCGGCGCCACTCCTATTTCCGCTTCCATTCCCTGCTTGAACTTAAATTCCTTGATAAAAGAGGCTATCTCATTGTTCATTGGGTCAGCTACCGCAAAAAGGATTGTATTGGCGTTTATTTTTCTGACGGGTAAAATGCACAGCGTCTCGGCTTTTGACCTGTGGATCACAGAAAGCACTTCGGGACTCACTTCAATGGATATCAGGTCAATATATTCCACGCCATAGGAACCCGCAATATGCCTTGCTATGGACTCCTCGTCAGCGCCCAAAAGCGCGAGATTGAAGCCTATGCCCGACTTGTTTTGTGCCCTCATTTCTATGGCCTTGCCGAGCATTTCCTCAGAAATAATGCCGTCGTCCACAAGCTGCTGCCAGACGTTTTTCATTTTTAGCCTCCGGCTTTTATATTAATTATATGTAAAACATCCTCAATAATCAATCCATTCTACTGTTTGTGTCCATTCTACTGTTTGCATTCTAATATTTTTTCCATGAAAGCCAGATGTTTTCCTCGCCTACAACCTGCTCAAGCTGACGCAAAAGTTCCTCTGAAACCATAGTTTTATTTTCCTCGGCGAGTGTTAGTACAAGCTCCTTGTTGTCTTTTGTAAGCACGTGAATTATCACAGTCGCGCTGCCGCCCCTGTGCCCCGAAAGTATAGTGTTAATCTCATTCATCGTCAATTCCTCCATGCCGAGTTCCCTTATGCGTATATGAAGGAACTTACCGAGTTTTTCATAAGCCTCTTCCATGCTTATCACACTTTCAAGGTGCATTACCTGCCTATCCTCAAAAAAGCTTACCCGGCCGCGGGCCATGAATACATTGTTTTCCCTGAAAAATTCACGTTTTTCAGCGGTTAGTTTTTCGTTTACAAAAACCCATATCTCCGAGTCCATATCTTCCAGGTAAAAATTCAGGCGTTCCTGGTCCTTGCCCGTGACCTTGCTTTTAACCCTCTGGGCTATGCCGCCCGTTATAACCATTCCCAGTGACTCAGGCGGGCTTTCAAGAATTTCTTTTATCGGTACAGCCACATTTTTCAGCAGTTTTTCATAACGCGCAAGCGGATGAGCTGAAATGTATGTCCCAAGCACTTCCTTTTCAAAAGCCAAAAGCTGGTTTTCCGTAAATTCCTGCATTTGCCTTACGTTTTTTTTCTCTTGAGGTTCTTCAAAAAGCTTTACCTGTCCGGAAGCGGCTTCCTTTCTGGCTTTTTCACCTTCCTTAATGGCCGATGGAAGCAGGTCAAGTAGCTGGCTCCTTTTCATAAAAGTAAAATCAAACGCCCCGCCTTTTATCAGGCTCTCAATTGCCTTGGAATTGACAATTCCAGACACCCTCGAACAGAAGTCCATGAGGTCCTTATACTCGCCATTTTCCTTTCTGTTCCTCACGATTTCTTCCGCGGCCGAAACTCCGACATTCTTAATTGCCGCAAGGCCATAAAGTATAACGCTCCTGCTGAATTTAAAAGCAACCTCACTCTTGTTAACATCAGGAGGCGCAATTTTTATCCCCATACGCCGGCAGTCATTAACGTAAAACGCCGATTTCTCAATTTTATCCATAACGCTCGTAAGCAAGGCTGCCATGTATTCGCCCGCGTACAAAGCCTTCAAATAAGCTGTCTGATAGGATAAAACCGCATAAGCAGCGGCATGCGATTTATTAAATCCGTACTGCGAAAATTGGTCAAGTTTTTCAAATAAAGCTCCCGCTTTTTCCTTTTCAATTCCCTTTTTTAACGCTCCGGCAATAAACGCATTTCTAATTTTTTCCATTTCCTTGACTTTTTTCTTGGACATTGCCCTGCGCAGGTTATCCGCTTCCGCCAGCGTAAAACCGGCTATTCGGACGGCAATTTCCATGACCTGTTCCTGATATATGGCAATCCCGTAAGTTTCCTTAAGTACAGGTTCAAGCTCGGGAAAATCATATGAAACTTTCTGCAGTCCTTTTTTTGCCCTTATATAATCATCTATAAACTGCATTGGCCCCGGCCTGAAAAGCGATATTATGGCTATTATGTCCTCAAAAACTGTTGGCTGCATTTTTTTCAGCAAATCCTTCATGCCTTCGCTTTCAAGCTGGAAAACACCCGACGTCTCGCCGGAGGCGAGCAACTTGTAAACTTCAGGATTGTCAAAATTTTCGTTCTCCAGGACTATCTCCTTGCCGGTATTCTCTTTTATTGACGCAAGAGTGTTTTTTATTACAGAAAGGTTCCTAAGGCCAAGTATGTCAAATTTCAGCAGGCCTATCTTATCAAGCGACTCCATTGGGTACTGTGTCATCTGTTTTAAAAAAGACTTTTCGTCCTCATCCGGTACGGCTACCGGCGCGAATTCAGTTATCGGTTTAGGCGCTATCACTACACCGGCAGCGTGTGTGGACCCCTGTCTTAGAAGCCCTTCTATTTTTACCGAATAAGCTATAATCTTCTCGTATATTTCCTTAAGGGGGCTGGTCGCGACAAACCGGCTGAAACCCGGGTCCGCGAGTACCTGCTCAAAAGTTACATTAAGGGTTTCAGGCACTTTTTTCGCAAGCGCGTCAACATCCTTTATCGGAACGTCAAGCACGCGTCCCACATCGCGTATTGATTGCCTGGCCTTTAGCGTCTGGAATGTTATGATCTGCGCGACCTTGTCACGTCCAAACTTGCTTACAATGTAATCTATTATTTTACCTCTTTCTTCGTCAGAGAAGTCAATGTCAATATCCGGCGGCGATACCCTGTCGGGATTGAGGAAACGTTCAAAAAGAAGGCCGTAACGCATCGGATCAAGCCCCGTTATGCCCAGGGCGTATGAAACTATGCTTCCGGCCGCGCTCCCCCTTCCCGGGCCTACAGGAATATCGTTTTTCCTGGCGAATTCTATTATGTCCATAACTATAAGAAAATATCCTGCGTAGCCAAGCTTTTTTATAATCCCTATTTCACGGTTAAACCTTTCCTGTATTTCACGCGTGACCTTCTTGTACCTGCGAACAAGTGCCTCGCCTGCCATTTTTTCAAGCTTAGCATTAAAATACTCTGCTGTCTCTACGTTTTCTCCCGCGGCGTTGTATGCCGGCATATAATACTGATTTCCCATAGGAAGCTCA
This sequence comes from uncultured Spirochaetia bacterium, assembly GCA_964398505.1. Lineage (GTDB taxonomy): Bacteria > Oederibacteriota > PGYV01 > PGYV01 > CAYNMZ01 > CAYNMZ01. The sequence goes on along the minus strand of CAYNMZ010000032.1, from coordinate 4,277 downwards.
AAGTTGCATTTTGAAGCTATATCAAAAGTATTGTAAAGCGCCTGAACATCTTCAGGAAGTGCCGCCTTCATTTCAGACTGGCTTTTAAAGTAAAATTCGCCTGAAGTGAATCGCATTCGCTTTTCCGAGTTAAGCGTCTGGCCGGTCTGCACGCACATCAGTATCTCATGCGCCTTGTCATCATCCTTTTTCATGTAATGTACGTCATTGGTGGCAGCCGTGGGTATGGAGAGCGCATTGGAAATTTCGCGAAGCCCCCTGTTTGCGATCACCTGTTCCTCAAGGCCATGATTCTGCAGTTCCAGGTAAAAATTCCCCTCGCCAAAAGTCTTTAAATACCATTCAGCAGCTTTCTTCGCGGTCTCCATATCATTATTTAGAACTGCTGTCGGCACCTCGCCCTGCAGGCATGAGGATAAAGCGATAAGGCCTTCCGAATGCTGTTCAAGGAATTTTTTATCCACGCTTGGCTTATAATAGAAACCTTCAGTAAAGGCAAAAGATGATATTTTTATAAGATTTTTATATCCTTTTTCATTTTTTACAAGAAGTACCAGGTGTTTTTTTTCCCTTGATTTTATTGATAAATCATCCACAACATAGGTTTCCATTCCAAGTATAGGTTTTATTCCTGCTTTAGTCATTGCGGACGCAAATTCCACAATACCGTACATATTACCGTGGTCAGTAATTGCTACTGATAACATGTTGTTTTTTCTGCATGCTTCAATAATGTCATCAAATCTGCACATCCCGTCCAGCAAACTATACTTGGTATGAAGATGCAGATGCACAAATTTGGTGTACAAGTTTTACCTCAATAGTTTTTATATTTTATAATATAATATCATAATTCTTGTTTTTATTATACTAAAACATTGCCCCTGCGAATTTACACCTTTGTTTGTAATTCAATAATTTATCAGGATGCTACTCGTCAAAGATAAACCCTTATTTTATATAACATAGCAAAAATTATGAACGTATCTTTTTAGCTTTTCCCGATATACTATATGGATCGCCCTGTAGAAACCTGAATATCAAAGCCCTTGTGCAGCCTCTAAAATCCTTATACGCTCTGATAAACTTCCAGCCAAGCCGATTTTTAAAGGTTTTTTTGACAATATTTCCCATTTTATCTCCTATTTCCAGGACCAGATAACCGCCTGGAACTAGAAAATTACCGCCATTTCTTGCAAGCCTTGAATAAAAGTTTATTCCATGCTTTCCTCCATCCAACGCAGTTACAGGCTCCTTTTTAACTTCAGCTTGAAGCCTTTTTAAGGCATTCTTTTTAACATAAGGGGGATTTGACACGACAAGGTTAAAACGCTTTCCCAAACTTGCTGCTAGTGTAAAGAAATCACCTTTCAGCACACAGATTGAAGCATTATGCATGCGCGCGTTTTCACTGGTAAGTTTTACGGCTTTCGGGTTTTTATCAATACATGTAACCTCTGAAAAACGGCTAAATTCAAGTTTAAGGGTAATTCCAATTATGCCAGAACCGCTTCCGGCGTCAACAGCAGTTGACGGATAAGGAAGCGTTGGTTCAATGGATTTTATGGCTTCAATAACAGCCTCTGTGTCCTGCCTGGGTATAAGCACACCTTTTCTTACAATGAACTTGCGATCGTAAAACCACCAATAACCCAGGAGGTATTGCAGGGGTTCTCCAGCGAGCCTGCGCCTTACAAGCTTTACGAAAGACTTTTCGGCCCTGCATGGCAGTTCGTCCCTGAACATAATAAGCAAGCGTTCTTTGGGGATTTTAAGAACATGCATGAGGAGTGTTTCGGATACCCTGTAGGCAAAAACGCGGTCTTTGAGCGATGGGATTAGCAAATCACGTCCGGTGTTTAAAGCTTCATATACTTTCATCTGCTCTCCAACTTAACCAATACCCATATAACCGAGTAGATTTGATGGCGTACTTTGCCTTGTAAATTAAATCCTCCCGTGCTTGCACGCATTAAAAAATATATAATAACCGTCACGACCCGTTAACACAATCCATTGGTTATATGTATATGTAAAATTACATTTCCTGTTCCAACAACTTTTTATTGTTATCTTCTATCAGTTTTTCCACAAACTCATCCAAATCACCCTGCATGACAGCATCAAGATTGTAGGAAGTCAGCCCAATCCTGTGGTCAGTCACCCGGTTCTGCGGGTAATTATACGTCCGTATTTTTTCACTCCTGTCACCTGATCCTATTTGCGCCTTTCTCGTGGAATCCAGCTTTTCCTTTTCCTCTGATTCAATCCTGTTCTTTACTCTGGCCCTGAGTATAGTCATTGCCTTTTCTTTGTTCTTGATTTGCGAGCGCCCGTCCTGGCAATAAACTTCAATCCCTGTGGGCATATGCACTATCCTTACAGCTGATTCTGTCTTGTTAACATGCTGGCCACCCGCGCCTGAAGCGCGCTGAACCTCTATTTTCAGGTCCTCAGGCCGTAATTCCACATCCAATTCCTCCTGTTCAGGAAGCACCGCAACAGTCGCGGCCGATGTATGTATGCGCCCGGAAGTTTCCGTGGCAGGCACACGTTGAACCCTGTGTGTGCCGCTCTCAAATTTCATCATGCCATAGGCGTTAGGCCCGCTCACCATCATTATTATTTCCTTAAAACCGCCAAGCTCTGTCGGGCTTGAATCCAAAAGCTCAACCTTGAGCTTTCTTTTTTCCGCCCACTTCACATACATGCGGTATAAATCCCCGGCGAAAAGTCCAGCCTCGTCGCCTCCCGTTCCTGCCCTTATTTCAACAATGGCGTTTTTTGTATCATTTGGGTCTTTGGGTATAAGAAGTATTTCAATTTCCTTATGAATCGCCGAGAGTTTTTTTTCCAGTTCGGTTATTTCCTGGGCAGCAAGCTCTTTAATTTCCTCGTCCTCACCGGAGCAGGCCAGTTGCCTTGATTCTTCAAGCGCTTTGGCTGTATTCAGGTATTCAGTGTATTTTTCAATAATAGGCTTATGTGCCGAAAAGATCTTTATTTTTTGCTGGTAAGCTTCCCTGTTTGCGATAACTGCAGGGTCCGTCAATTCAACATTTATCTTGTCAAATTCCTCTTTTATCCTGGCGCATTTTTCAATTGCGTTCATTTTTTACCTTTTGCCCGCGCCGCACATTCTTTTTTATCCACGCATTTTCAAGAGCTGTAACGGCCTTCAATGACCTGATCGCCACTTCCAACTGTTCCTTATCAGGTTCCCTTGTGGTCAGTTTTTGAAACGCAAGGCCGGGCGCAATGAAAAGTTTCATTAACGGGTTATCCCTGAACTTATGGGACAGTTTTAATATTTCATATGATATTCCGACTATCGGTAATATAAGAGGTATTTCATAAATTATCCTTTGCCACCATTTCAGCTCCGCAGGCAGGAATATAACAAACAATATAAGGCTTATAAGGACGGTTATAACAATAAATGCCGTGCCGCAGCGCGGATGCCTGGTTGAATAATGTTTTACCGAGGCGTAAGACAAAGGCCTGCCGTCTTCAAACGCGTATATGGACTTATGCTCAGCCCCGTGGTACTGGAAAAGTCTTTTTATATCTTCAATCCTTGATATTGACCATACATACAGGAAGAATATCGCAAACTTAAAAATTACCATACCCAGATTGAACCATATCCTGTTTGTGTTTAAATCGCCGAATTTTTTTGCTATCATCCTGTTTATCCCGTAGGGCAGCATTATAAAAAGGCCTATGGCCAAGATTACGGCTATTGAAAATGAAAGCATATTTTCAATTGTCTCGTTTCCTTGCTTTTTACCAACAATTGCGGTCTTTTTCCCTGCCTTTTTAGCCTCAGCTTTCGCAATATCTTCCTCTGCCAGATTGGCTGAAAAAGTAAGTGATTTCAATCCCAGGGTAAGCGATTCCCACATAGCAAGTATTCCTCTAAAGACCGGAAGCTTCCAGAAAGCGAACTTGTCAGCCGCTGAATCCAGTTTTTCGGAAGTTACTGTTATTTTCCCGTCTGCCCTTCGTACGGCAACAGCGTAAAAATGAGGGGATCTCATCATAACTCCCTCTATTACAGCTTCCCCTCCTACATTATAAGCCGGTTTTTTCATAATTTTACTTCCTTGTTTTTTTTACCATATAACCAATCAATTAAACAGCAATTGAATTAAGTTTTCCTGTTTTGCAGCTGCCATATAAATTTGGTTATATGGGGATCTGGCTAAATTGACTAAAAAAAACGGCCGGGTACGCCGTATGGCATACGTCCGGCCGTATTTTTTTTCGCTATTTTT
>CAYNMZ010000031.1:14399-16275 GCA_964398505.1 uncultured Spirochaetia bacterium | reverse complement strand
CAGGTGTTTTTGCCCCTTTACTTTCATGAAAAATTCCGTATTTACCAGAGTTTCATGAAGTATGGACGTGTTAACCGAGCTTACCAGCGCCTTGTTCTGCGCAGCAGTATTGACAAGGTCATTTACAAGCCCGTCCCTGTTGTCGGCCTGTATTTTCACTCTTGCCATATAATAATTCTCCGCACTTTCGTTCCAGTCCACTTCCACTACAGGCGCGGTTATCTTATTCGTCACAAGATTTGGACATGACTTTCTGTGTATTGATATTCCTTTTTTCGTAAAAATGCCTGATATCATATCGCCCGGTACAGGGTTGCAGCATTTCGCTATTTTGTAGTCAATGTCGGAATATTTCCCTTCCACTATTATCTCGCCCTTTTTAACATGCTTTGTTATTTCAAAAACACGCCCGCCACTGTCCCTTAAGCGCAATTCCCTGCGTATGAAATTCGCTATTTTAAGCTCTGAAAACTCGCCATAAGCAAAACCCGCAAACAAATCTTCCTTTGACTTTACATTATGGGTTTCCAGCAGCCTTGACCATACGTCTTCGGTTACGTCCTCTTCTTTTAGATTCATCCTGAAGAGCGCCTCAGAAAAAAGCTGTCGTCCTTTTTCCATACTCTCGGATGCGTCAGTATTGGTCTTCAGCCAATGCCTTATCCTGTTCTTCGCCTTTGGTGTCTTTACAATCTTAAGCCAGTCAAGGGTCGGATGCTGGGCAGTGTTCTTCTCTATTTCAACTATATCTCCGTTTTTCAGCTCATACTTTATTGTCACCCACTTGCCGTTGACTTTTCCTCCGGTACACCTGTCCCCCAGGTCCGAATGTACACTGTAGGCAAAATCAAGTATCGTGGAGCCCTTTACGAGTTCTTTTACGTCTCCCTTTGGCGTAAATGCAAAAACCTCTTCGTCAAAAAGGTCCAGTTTCAGTTCGTTTATAAAATCCTCGCTTTCCTTCATAGACCCTTGCCACTCAAGAAGCTGACGCAGCCATATGAAGGTAGAGTCTGTTTTCCTGTCAAATTCCCTTTTTTCCTTGTAATTCCAGTGCGCGGCTATACCTTCCTCAGCCACATCGTCCATTTCCTTAGTCCTTATCTGTATTTCCACAGGCCTGCCGTTTTCGTCAAGCACTGTGGTGTGCAGGGACTGGTACATGTTAGACTTTGGCATGGCTATATAGTCCTTAAACCTGCCCGGCACCGGTTTCCAGGAATTGTGTATAACTCCCAGGACGGCGTAGCATTCGCTAACTGTGCGGGTTATTATCCTAACAGCGATAAGGTCGTAAATATCCTCAAAACGTTTATTTTCCCGGATCATTTTTTGGTATATGCTATAAAAATGTTTTGGCCTCCCGGTTATTTCCACAGGGACATGGCTCTCTTTCATTTCCCTGATGATTTTATTCTTAATAATCTCAATGCGGCGTTCCCGCTCGTCCCTTTTTTCCGAGACACGCACTGCAATTTTCCTGTATTCGGCAGGATTCAGTACGGAAAATGAAATATCTTCAAGCTCTGATTTTACCTTTGCCATTCCCAGCCTGTGCGCAAGCGGCGCGTAAATGTTGATTGTTTCCTGTGAAATTGCCCTCTGTTTTTCAGGTTCAAGGAATGATATTGTCCTCATGTTATGCAGCCTGTCAGCCAGTTTTATTATGATAACCCTTATGTCCTTTGCCATGGCAAGGAACATTTTTTTCAGGGATTCCGAGAACACCTGGCCACGCGTCTTGAAAACCTTGGCAGTCACATGGCTGACACCTTCCACAAGAAAGGCCGTGTGCTCACCGGAATTTTTCCTTATATCCTCCACTGTAAAGCGTGTATCCTCAATAACGTCATGCAAAAGCCCGGCCGAGATGGTT
>CAYNMZ010000031.1:0-14389 GCA_964398505.1 uncultured Spirochaetia bacterium | reverse complement strand
GCGTCCATTTTCATTTCCTTTAATATCCTCGCCACCTCTACACTGTGGCTTATATACGGGTCGCCAGACATCCTTTTCTGCCCATCATGCGCCGCGCAGGCGAAGTCAAACGACCTCATTATCAACAAAACCTTTTCAGGTTCAAATCCTTCACATACTTTATCCATCACTTCCCTGTATTTTTCCGTGCAATCAGGCATTTTTCCCGCCAAGTTCCATACCGCAAGCTGCGTGTAGGTTTTCAAGTGATGCCTTTATCCTTTCCTTTACATGGGCCATTTGTGCCTCATCTGCCGAACTCGGAACCTCTATAGGCTCGCCAAAATTGAATACTCCTTTTGAAAAAGGAATTGGTATCAGAAACCTGTCCCAAGTATTCAGCCTTATTCCCCTGTCACAGCAAAAACAGCATGGCACAATTTTAAGTCCCGTTAGCTTTGCCAGGTAAATGACGCCGCTGTTTACCATGCCAAGCGGGCCCCTGGGGCCGTCTATAGTTAAAGCCACGTCAAACCCCTTTTCCGCAAGCGCCTTTAAACCCATCAGCGCGCCAGCTCCTCCCCGCGAAGAAGATCCCCTAACCATGGTAATTCCGAACTTTTCAGCGGCCCTCGCCGCTATTTCACCATCCTTGCTCAGCGACGCAAGCGAAGCCATCTTTGTGCCACGGTAAAAGTAAATGTGCAACAGCAGCTCAGCATGGCAAAAAGCGTATATAAACCTCTCTGTTTTGCCCTTGTAAGGTGAAATTTTATCTGCGTTTATCTCCCTTATCCTGTATGTCGCGGCAATAATCCTGTAAATCACCGCTGCGACAGGGACCAAAATATTCAGCATAAAAAATCTTTTCAACTTCTGTCTCCCTTCATGAATGCTCTAAAAAAAAAGGCGCGGTATCAACCGCGCCTTTTTTTTAATGGGCTTTAGTCAAGTATATTTGTCTTTGTCCCGCTGTCCTCTTTTGTATCTTCTTCCTCTTCCTTTTTCTTCTGTTTTGAGACTATAAATATTATTATAAGGAGTATTACTCCAACAAGCGCAAGTATTATAAGCATATTGTTTGACTTGCCCTTTTTCTTCGCATTTACAGGCTCAGGTATTGGCGTCGGCGCTTCTTCTTCCATGTATTCGGAATCCTGGCTCTCGTCCGCTGACGCGGCCTTTTTGGGTTTTACAACCGCTGAACCCATTCCTGCCACATTGTCCTGTTCTTCCTCGTAATCCTCAGTGGAAACGGTTTTCTTGCCGGTTCCCGGAGGCATGCCGTATTCCTCGGCCTTCTGCTTTGCTGCGGCAATTTCAATAGCGCTTACATTCCTGGGTATAATTAGCTTTACTCCCTCTTCAAGCGGCTTTTTATAGTCATCGAGTATGTCCCTGTTTGCGTCATATATGAGCGGCCACTGCTTCTGATTGCCGTAAATCTCGGGCTTTCCGGCTATTTTCCAGAGCGTGTCTCCTTCCTCAACCATATATGTAGTAGGCAGGGCTTCCTTCGCGGACGCCTTTGCCTCATCCATAACCTGGGACTCCTCGTCAGCTACCCCGCTTATTTTCTGGCTTTTTCCAGAGCCGCCGCAGCCAAAGGCAAATACGGCAATAATCGCTATCATTGCTATAAAAATGAGCGAACGGAATTTGCGCATGTATTTCCTCCTTTAAAATTTTGAAATTTATGAATTAATTATAGCATTTTATTAAGCATTGTCAATATCATTATTTTATTGTAAAATTATGTAGGTTACGGGAGATTTTATGTAAGAAAAGACATCACAGCTTGATATAAAGCCCTACTTTATGGCTGCTGCCAAGCTCTGTATAAGGCAGGAACACATAATCAACGCTGTACCTTACATCCCCGAGCTTCATTCCAAAACCCGCTCCCGCCGCAAAACCTGATGAAAGCCTTTCCTCAGGATTGAAATTCCCGCCTGTCCTTATGCTGAAATTGTAATCGCCTATATTGTGACCGTATTCAATGCCTGCTTTCGCGTTTATCCCGTTTTCCATATTGTATTCCGCGTCAAGCGCAACCCTGACCCGGTTTCCGGAAGTTCCGACATTTATGAACTGCGTATATACACCGAGCGCGAAAGCGAGAGGAGTCATGCCTGAGCCGAAACTTGTGCCGACATTTTTGAAAGCAATGCCGAAACCAGCCCTGTTCCAGAGCATCTGCCCCCTGTTTGAAAGGAAATCCTCCTCTTCCAAAACAGCCGTATAAATGAAGCCTATATCCGTTGAAACGCCCATTTCCGCGTAATCCGGTCCAATCGACTCCCCGCTAAATTTCACCGCAATACCCGCATTCACGTTCTTTGTAAAATCATTGTATGCGAGCTTTCCGAGATTTATGGAGTAAGCAAGACCTCCAAGATAGCACATACCGTAAGTCTCCTGTCCTGTCTCTCCTGAATATGTGCCGTCAGGGTTCTCGCCTGTCTCAGCCACAGTGCCTGCGCTTAGAAACTTGCCTCCTATGCTTAAAACACCGGCACCCTCAAGCGCGAAAGAGTAGTAAACTGAGTCAAAAAAGACATCCTGCAGATATATGTTATGCACAAGCATAATATCCATATTTTGCGTTAGAGCCAGGCCAGCGGGATTAATATCAAAAGCTTCGGGTCCGTCAGCCAGGGCCGTATAGGCTCCGCCCATCCCCTGTGCCTTTATTCCCGAAGGCACCTTCAGAATATCCATAGTTGTAGTTCCAAGCGCCATGACTGCCGGCACCCGCAATAAAACCGCCAAAACTAAGGCAATAACTGTTTTTTTCATCTTATCTCCGTTTCCTTACTTAATCACGAATATCTTTCCTTTATATGTTTCCCCAGCCGTTTCAACTATGTAATAATACACACCCGTGGCGACTTTCTGGCCTTTTAGGTTTTTTCCGTCCCACTCCGCATGCCGCTCAACCCTTAACGCTTCAAAAACCTTATAAGTATCAACATTATATATCCTTATATCCGCAACCGCAGGCACATCAAACTTTAATGTTCCCCGCACGGCTTTTTCCCTGTTATACGGGTTCGGGTAAACGGCAAGCCGTGTTATCGGTGTTGGCGTGGCGGTTATAGTTGGCGAGACTGTTGAAGTAGGTAACGTCGTCAGCGTTCTGGTTATTGTAAGCGTGGGCGTTATTGTGTATGTTACGGTTATGGTGCCCGTGACAGTAGATGTAGGCGTTACCGTATGTGAACGCGTTTCAGTCGCCGTTACAGTGGCCGTATAAGTGTCCGTAGCAGTCCCTGTTTCGGTTATTGTGAGCGTTGACGTGAATGTTTCTGTCGCCGTACTTGTAACAGTGAAAGTATAAGTGAACGTGGCTGTAAAGGTTCCAGTTAAAGTTGGCGTATATGTAACCGTGTAGGTCTCCGTTACTGTATATGTCGCCGTTCTTGTAAGCGTGGGCGAAACAGTATGCGTCCTTGAAATTGTAAAAGTCGGCGATATAGTCGGCGTCACAGTGGCAGTATAAGGGTATGTTTCAGTCACTGTGGGCGATATTGTAAATGTCCGGGTTATGGTGAAAGTCGGTGTAACTGTCGGTGTCCTGCTGTGTGTCGGGGTTATTGAGTGTGTCTGCGTGATCGTAGGCGTCCCGGTGGATGTTTCAGTCGCGGTGCGTGTATGCGTGTCTGTCTGCGTGATAGTCATGGTAGCCGTAAGCGTGGGTGTCACAGTCGGCGTTACTGTTGCGGTCACGCTGCTTGTATATGTAAAAGTCGGGGTTCCGGTAAGCGTCAATGTCGGCGTATCCGAAGGTGTCGCCGTGTATGTAAAGGTGGGCGTGTGTGTTGGCGTTGAAGTACCCGTACCTGTCGCGGTGCTTGTCGGTGTCATGGTAGGAGTCGCAGTCCTGGTTCTTGTGACAGTCGGCGTGGCCGTAAAAACCACGGCTGTCGTATGTACATTGTTTGAATAAGCCGTAAAATAAGTCGGCCCGGTAGAATAAACCACATAAGCCCTGTTATCCCAGCCCGAAGCTGCCTGCAGTTGGTATGTGACAGAAACGCTGCCTGACTCATTTATATCAAGCGCGTCCAGATTCCAGGCCACCATCCCGCTCGCTGTAGTGGTGTTCCCGCCGCCTGTTGAAGATATGTAAACAGCGTTCGCCGGTATGGTGTCATAAAGCATCACGTTGTAGGCAACGCCGGATACATTCTGATAAGATATTGTGTATGTAACCTGCATGCCAACTTCCGCTTCCGCAGGTCCGGTTTTTGTCAGGTACATTTCAGGCACCGTCTCAGAAGTATTGGGCGCCTCAAAAAGCGAATTATAAAAATATCTCATTGCCGGGCCTTGTACGTTATTAGTGTAAGGCAGGCTGTTTCTTGAGGTGTGCTGGCACATGTATGAAATCTTTCCCGTGCTTGTCAGTCCCTTATAATATCCTGTCATAAACATGTTAGGATGGGTGGAACCTGTGACAGGGTCCCTGTTTTCCTGTATTATTGACGATGACCCGCCGTAAAAAACACTACCAGGCAAAAGGTTAAACGCTGTCTGTGAGCCTGTAGCGTTTGTCCACTGCCCCGTAGCCTGGCCGAATGGCGAGTCAGGCAGGACATTTGCAGTAATAGTAATATTGTCATTAGTATATGAAAAACCTGCGGTTGTAAGCCAATGTCCGTGGCCCCCGTATATCCAGTCAGCCTGCGAAGTAGGCGTTGTTGAGATTATGTCGTTTTCAAGCGCGTTCACGGCTATACACTGGGCATAAATGTGCGCGCCCGGATATTTTAAGTATTCCTCCATTTCTGCCTTTGACTCTATTGTATTTACCGATGATACAGCATTGTCCCTTCCGGCATACGGATCCGTAATTATCGTTCCTCCGCCGTATTCCCCGACAGGATATGCTGCCCAGTGCATGACTATGAAAGTGCAGTATTTGGGCAGTTTTTTCCCTGTTGTAAGGAACAGTGCTCCGTCATGATGGTCGTCCGTAGACGCGCCCGCAACCTGCGCTATGGTAAGTAAATCAGGGGACGACGAGGACCAGGCATTCCCAAGCGAATCAGGTATGGCAGCGCTGTTTAAATATGTCACTGCTCCGCCATAACTTGTCCCTGTTGGAGGATTGGTATTCCCGTAAGGAGTATTTAAAATAGCTATACCCGGGGCAGCCCTTAACCTGCGGAATATCGGCGCGGAAAAAGTGCCGCTTCCGGTGTACTGGTGTACATTTACCCTGTAAGTTGTCTGGCCCTGGTTCCACGCGTCTATTACGGCGCGCGCAGCCACAGAATTTGAAGCGTCAATTATAAAAGGCCCGCCATTATATGATGGGTTATTATATATGGCTCCTGTTCTCACGTCCATTGTCTGGCTGCACGTAAAGTCATTTTCCTGATATGCCTTATAAGATTTTATCGCCCAGTTCACCGGTATGCCGGTTGACAGCAGCTTGTAAACTAGCCCGTAAGCGCGCCACATTCCGTAATTCTGGTTTGTCCTGCCGCCTGTAGTATCCATCGGTATTATAAGCGAGCCTGTCGCGAAGGTGTTTGTCGCGTTTGGCGTCGCAGTTGGGCTGGCCGTCCATGTAAGCGTTATTGTCTGTGTTGGAGTATTTGTAGGCGAAAACACAGGAGTAACCGTCGCAGTATCGGTAATGGTAAAAGTCATCGTAAATGTGCCTGTATGCGTTACAGTCGGCGTGGCCGTAGATGTCATTGTCATGGTAAATGTATGCGTGAAAGTGAATGTTCCCGTACTGGTGCGTGTAAACGTAGGCGTCCCTGTAAAAGACGGCGTCCCTGTCGGAGTGCGCGTTAAAGTCGGTGTTGCTGTCGCCGTAAAAGTCGGAGTCGCTGTTCTCGTAAATGTCGGCGACGCTGTCCTGGTAAATGTCGGCGTATCCGTGTAAGTCGGCGTTGCGGTCCGTGTAAAAGTCGGAGTATTTGTCCTTGTGTATGTTGGGGTGGCGGTAAAAGTTGGCGTATCTGTCCTTGTGTATGTAGGTGTCATGGTAAATGTGGAAGTTGTCGTTATGGTAAATGTCGGCGTCGGCGTCCTTGTAAATGTCTGCGTCATTGTTGGTGTTGGCGTATCGGTTCTGGTAAACGTTGGCGTCATTGTCGGCGTCACTGTAAATGTAAAAGTGTAGGTCGGTGTCGCCGTATTAGTTTCTGTTACTGTCATAGTTGCTGTATATGTCGGTGTAGCAGTATACGAAGGCGAGCTAGTCTGAGTCACGGTAGGGGTATCTGTTTCAGTAACTGATGGCGTTACCGTGAAAGTCGGCGTATCAGTATGCGTCATCGTTATTGTAGGAGTGACCGTATATGTATATGAAACTGTCCACGTCGGAGTTATCGTAGGCGTCCAGCCCGGATTCTTGCTGAAATTAATCGTAATTGCCTCAACATACGGCGACTCAGGTATCAGGCTGTCGTAAGTTTTAAGCCTGGCCGCCCATTTTAACTGGCTGCCGTTGTCAGCTCCCGAAAAGCATACGGTACTTCCCGCTGTGGCTGTAAGCCAGGTAGCGCCGTTGTTCGCTGACAGGTAATAGGTTATTTCCTGGCTGTTCAGCTGATGGTTTACGGTTATGGTCGCGCAAACATAGCCGGCTGCCCAGCTGTCTATTGTGAGAGATTTCGCGTCAGCAATCATGGCAAAGTCATTGCCATACCTGTTTAATTTTGCGTTATCCCCCGCGATAATCCAGTAGTCGCCGTTATAGCCGACCGAATTAACTGAGTTTGGCCCGTAATTTTCTATCATTGTTGCAGGAGGGCTCGTGACTGAATAAGAATGGTCCGTAAATACTTCTGTCGTCCCGGAGTTATTTGATATATTTACCTTGCCCTGCGAACCCGCGTACATCCATATCTTTCCGGTAGTATTGTAATCTATGCCGTAAATGTTTGCAGATCCAAAGTTGACAAGCTGGCTCGTAAGAGATTCAAACGATCCGAACTCGTAATACGCCAGCCTTCCGCTGTTGCAGCCGACACGCGCCTGCATGCTGCCGTCCCACCTGATTGAATTAACATTGTATCCGCTCCCTATCGCTGACGCGAGGCTTGAAGTATAGTTGGTCCACGTTCCTCCGCCACCAGGTTCATAATAAACTATCCTGCCATTGGCGCCTCCTATCAGCCATCCTGCATAAAAAGGCGAGCCCAGCCAGTCAGCGCACAGTACCGGATCTGTTGTATTTCCCCAATTCGCGGCAGGTATGTCCAAAGCCGTAAAATTTATTCCGTCAATACTGTAAGCCAGTTTCTTGCCGTCCCCGCCCAAAAGCCACGTGGAGTTGCGGTATTCAATAAAATTAATTGAGTTAGTCCCCCATGACGCGCCTGTGTCAAGATTGCTTGTGCGCGACGTAAAGCTGCTTCCGTCATATATTGCCAGCTTGCCGTTTGTGCCGCCTATAAGCCAAAAACTGCCGTTGTACGCCGCGCATTGCACTGTATTGTCCTTCCATGTTGAATCTATGCCCTCAAGGCCGGACCTAAGGTCAGTATATATACTTCCATTGTAACGGTTAATTGAGCCGCCGGCACCGCCGATAATCCAATAACCGCCGCCGTATTCGGCGAACTTGATATTATATTCCCCAAAGTCCCTTATCATTCCTGTATAATCCGTGTTTGTAGGGGCATTCCACGCGCCAGTTGACCTGTTAAGCCTTGAATTCCTTCCGCCCATGAAGTTTATGCCGCTGTCGCCGCCGCCGTTTGTTCCAACCGCCCAGACCGGGTCTGTGCTGAAATATGAAAGCGATGAGTATGTATAATATGATGTGCCGCCGTTGTAAGCCTGTATCCTGGTGGACGAGCCCTGGTTGCCGCCCAGCAGCCAGTAACTGCCGTTCCATTTAATGGCCCAAATCGTTGAAAAATCAAGGCCCGCGTCAGCGCTTCTGTCAGCAAAAGCGCCGCTTGAATATGTGGAAAGCTTTTCAGATCCTCCGCCGATGAGGAATAACCCGTCCCCGGAGCCCGTGTCCCTCCAGTCCATCGCGTTCACGTCATTAGTCCCGAAGTTCAGGGATGCTGACAGGTCTGTAAAATTAGAGCCGTCATACCGCACAAGCTTCCCGCTCTTTCCGCCTATCAGCCAGTAATTTCCGCGCGTGGAATACGCTATGCACAGTATGTCCGTGTTGAACCCCGCAGCGGTGAGCGAAGCCGTGATATTCGTGCCTGTTGAAGGGTTTGTGCCGTCAAACCTGTAAAGGTTCGGCCCTGTGCCGCCCACAAGCCAGTAAGGCGTGCCTCCGCCCCTCACGCCGATTGCCCTTACATCCCAGCTGCCGGTCAGCTGCGCGGAAAGGTCCGTCCATGTGTTTCCACCGTCCCATTTATTCAGTCTTTTTCCGGCGCCGCCTATCAGCCAGTATGAACCGTTGTTCTTCACTGAGAATATTATCCCCGTGCCCCAGCCTGAAGAGAGGTTCGTACTGCGGTTTATAAAATGGATGCCGTCATATTCATTAAGCTTGCCGTTATAACCCCCGATTAACCAGCGGGAATTTGCCGCGTCATAATCTATCGTTGTTATGCCGCCGCCCCAGTTGATCACGCCCGAAGTTTCCGAGAACTTATCCTGCCTCGGAAGCATTAGCCTGCCCTGTATTGTGTTCCAGTTTGCCGTAGTTGAGGGGTCGCGATAAACTGAGGAGTCAAATGTTTCTATGAAAGTATCCGCGAAAGCAGGCGAAATACATATAATAAACGCAAATATAATATATGCTGAAATATAAGTTTTTTTCCTGATATTTTCCACCATACCATTCCTCGTTTTCTTCGCCACCATAAAAATAATACCAGTAAACACATAAAATTTCAAGGTTTTTTTAACTTTTGCGTTTTTCAAATTTTTCAAAAAAACGATTTTTCAGGTCTTATAGAGATTGACTTTATGCTTTTTAGGCATATAATTACGCATTATGAAAAATAACCCCGGCCTTGACCGCTTTATGCTTACAATAGCCATGTTTTTCGCGGGAACCGTGCTTTCCGAGGTATTCGTAAATATATACATATGGAAGCTTAACTCGGACATGGAGCTCATAATAATTTACTCACTTGCCTGTTATATTACAATTCCCATAATATTCTATCTCTGCGGCTACATAGGCATGCGAATTGACAGGGTTAAACTTTATATAGCTGGTATTTTCTTCTACGCTATGTTTTATTTGTCCGTCCTGCTTTTAAGGGAAAAAGTCACCTCGCACCTTGTGCTCATAGGCGTTATAAAGGGCTTCGCCATGGGCCTATACTGGTTCGGATACCACATACTTACAATGGATTATACGGAACACGGAAAAAGGGACTCGTTTTACGGAAAAGTCAGCGTCATTTCCGGCTCTGTTTCCATGGCCGGCCCCTTTCTATCCGGCCTTGTGATACACCTCATGCCCGGCCTGCGGGGATATTACGTAATATTCGGAGTGACTTCGGCGCTTTTGCTTGTGGCAGCCGTGCTTATCACGCCCCTAAAATCCCGGCCAATAAAAAAACCCTACAAGATAGAAGACCTGATTTTCACAAGGAATAAAAAATGGCTCAGGACAATGATAGCGTTTTTCTTCCTTTCTGGAAAGGACGCGATTATGATGTTCCTGATGGCGGTCCTTGTGGTCCGGGCCACGGGTTCTGAATTTACTTTCGGTAAATACGCCATGCTGGTGTCCGGGCTCGGCATACTCACCTCTTATCTTTTGTCAAAACACTCAAACCCGGATACAAGGAAGGAATTCGCGCTTGTCGGCGCAATAGCGGGATTTCTGGCATCTTCCCTGCTTGTTTTTAACACAAGTTTCCCGGTGCTCATCCTATATGGCGCGCTTTCGGTAGTTTCGGATTATCTGGTGAGGATACCTTTTTCAGCTTATTCAATGGACCTTATCAGCATTGACGCCGCTGCAGGAGAACGGAAAATGGAGTATATAGCCGCACGGGACGTGCCAATAGCGCTCGGAAGGATATTCTCGCTGGTTTTGTTCATGTTTCTTTTAAGGAGGATTGATCTCACAGCCATAAAGGTTATAGTGCCTCTTATTTCCGCTTTCCCCTTTGCCATATACTGGGCAATGTGCAACAAAAAAACCGCAAAAGCCTGAATCCCCGGGTCAGTTATTGGGCAGCAGCAGCCCATCGTCCGATTTTATTGAGTCTTCATTTTCTAAGACGTCTTTTTTCTCGGCAAATGCCTCAAGCAAAACCCAATACAAGCCGCCTGCCAGGGCCGCGGCGCCAAAGCCTCCCGCTATGCCATACAGTATTCCGCCCGCACCTGAATTGCCCGAAACCGACGCTGCCTCGTACGCGCCGCCGGCCATCGCCGATATTACAATGACAGCGCCTGCCGCTGTCTGCAGTCCTGTCGGCCTCAGTTCTTTTTTTACGCCTTGGTTCGCTGTAGCGCACGCTGCCAGCAGTAATACAGCCACCAGGGTTATGATTAAAGCGCCTCTCATTTTGTCTCCCGTATCCCGTGCGGCCGCTCTTTTTTGACCGGTATATTTTTTTCTTTTGCCTCTGTTTCGCCCGAAATCAAAGTATTTCCATCCGCATCCGCTTTTTCTTTTTCCGCTTTTTTAATCCTGACGGAAGGCCCTTTGCCCGTTTTTTCCTTTATGCCATTTACAGCCTCCCGGCTTTTCTCCTTGACTTCTCCGGATAGGTCCTTAATTTCCTCCTTTTGCTCTTTGGATAACCCTCCCATGCCTTCCTTCAATTCCTTCCTCGCATCTTGTGTTTCTTCAATAACTCCCTTTTTTTCCTCAACCCAACCCGGTTTTCCCCTTCCTTCCTTTTTCCATCTCTCCCCGGGATTGCCAGTGGCCTCAGCCGAGGCAGGGGTGACAACCGCAGGCACCGGCGTCGCGGTCACCACAACAGTTATAACGGCCGGCTCATTGCCTTTTCTTACGGCTTGTGTAGCCACTACCGTAATGACGGTTACAGGCCTGTCCATGTTATCGCCTTCACGGCCATAACGTCCTTCACGATCATCCCAATCCCGTCCCTGCCTGTCAAAATCAACGCGCCTGTCATCTTCCCCGCGGCCTTCCCTGTATTCTCCCCGCCTGTTGTAAGGCTTGGGCGTAGCTGTCGGGACCGGGGTATTCTTGGCCGTAGGCCTGGCGTATTCTATTTTCTGTTTTCCACCGGTATATGAGCCCCTTTCCCACAGCTTCCCGTCTTCCGCGTATTTTTTATAAACTCCGGACCTTTCGCCTTTTTCATACCTGCCTTCTTCCATTACCTTTCCGTTGGGGTGGTATATGAAATAATTCCCGTGCCTCATGCCGTTCTCAAAATAAACTTTCTCGCGCACGCGCCCGTCCGGGTAGTACTTCTTTGACTCTCCCCATCGTTCATTGTTTTTAAAGTACATCTCGGACTCAGGGACGCCGCTTCCTTCGTAGTACCTTATCACAAGGCCGTTTACCGGCCTACCGGTTTTTCTCACAGAGCCGTCATTGTTGAAAACCCATACAGCTATTTCGCGGTCGCCCTCGTAAAAATAGTAATTGTTGCCGACGACCTTCAATATGATATAGGATATTTTGACCGCCGCCTGGGTTGCGGTCGCCGTAGGCGCGGGCAAAGCGGACTGATAACCCGCCGAATAATAATAGTTATAGTAAGATTCCCTGGTTTTTATGTATTCATCGTCGTCATAATCATAATAGTTGTCTGGCTTGTCAACCACCTTTATTACACACGATGAGAAAAGTACCGAGAAAGAAAGCGAAACAATCGCCAGGACAGCCGTTTTTTTCATTGCATCCTCCTTGGTTTTGGCGTCAATATATTTTACATTCAATTACCTTGCCTTTCAAGTTCTGTTTGTTTCAGTTCTGTTTGTTTGACGCGGTGCGCCAGTTTCCGGATTACACCCGCGGTATTCTGCGCGCACAAAAAAAAAACGGCCGCTTTTAAGCGGCCGTTTTTATAAATTTTGCGCGTATTACTGCTTTTTTCCCTCAGCCTTTTCCTCCGCGGGCGGAACAGCCGGTTCTGCTACCGGAGTTTCCTGTGCCGGTTCTTCCTCAGGCGCGGTTGATGCAAGAACATCTCCCGCGTCAAAACGCCGCGCTTCCCTTTTTGCTTTTCTTCCGAAAGCGTCGCGGAGATAGTATAGTTTTGCCCTTTTGGCCTTTCCGGCCTTTATAAGCTTTATACTTTCAATTGAAGGCGTATTTATTGGGAAAATCCTTTCCACGCCCACTCCGCCGTATGAGATTTTCCTGACAGTTATCATTTCATTCAGGCCCCGGCCTTTCCGTGCAATAAGCACGCCTTCAAAAGCCTGTATCCTTTCCTTGTTGCCTTCCTTGATACGGCTGTTGACCCGTACTACGCTGCCTATGGGCATATCCGAAGGTATACCCTTTGCCTTCCTCTTGTACTGTTTTTCTATAATCGCCTCAATATTATTCATTTTCAATTTCTCCTTTCATTACCTCTTTAATGAATATTTTTTCTTCCTCGTTAAGGCCTGCTTTTTCAAGCAAATCCGGCCTGTTTTTCGCTGTTTTTAAGAGCGCCTGCATGCGGCGCCATTCCTTTACTTTCGCGTGGTCCCCGGATAACAGGACTTCCGGCACGCTAAGGCCCATGAATTCACGCGGCCTTGTATAATGAGGGTAATCAAGCACGCCGGTGGTAAAAGACTCGTTCTTTGACGACTCCTCGTTTCCCAGCACTCCCGGAAGCAGCCTTATGACGCCCTCTATTACCGCCAGCGCACCAAACTCGCCGCCAGACATCACAAAGTCGCCGATTGAAATCTCATCATCGCACCAGTTCAGCACGCGCTCGTCCACGCCCTCATAACGCCCGCATATAAGAATCAGCCTGTCCAAAGCGGCGTATTCTTCAATTTTTTTTTGTGTCAGCTTCCTTCCGGAAGCGCTTAAAAGAACAGTCTTTGATTTCTTTTTATCTTTGCCTGCGCCCAGGCTTTCCAAAGCCTTATAAATGGGCTCAGCTTTCATTACCATACCTTCCAGGCCGCCATAAGGCACGTCATCCGTCGTCTTATGCTTATCATCCGCGAAATCCCGGATATTCACGACATTGAATTCAACCGCGCCCTTTTCCCTCGCTATCTTTATCATGCTGAAATTCAACGCCTGGCCGAAAACCTCGGGAAATATCGTAAGTATGTTAATCTTCATCTACGATTTCTACCGGTATCTTTCTCTTTATTCCCTTGTTTATCGACGCCATGCTTACAAGGCTTCTTATCGCCTTTATAGTCTTCCCTTCCCTGCCTATTATGTTCCTGGTGTCGTTTTTGGAAACCTTAATTATAAACTTCGTGTTGGTCCTGTCCATTTCGTCCATATGCTCCCTGACCTCAAGTTTGTCCCTGTCACTTACTATGAGGCCGGAAACAAACGAAAGAAGTTCTTTCATTTATTTGGTTTCTTTCTTTGCTTTCTTTTTCTTCTTTTTCACGGCATGAACCGGCTTGTACGCGCCGAGCTTCCTCATTATGGATTTTACGGTGTCGGAATATTTCGCGCCTTTTGCCACCCACGCGTTCGCTTTTTCAGTGTCAAGCTTTATGACCGGCGGATTCTTTGTGGGATTGTAAAAGCCAAGCCCCTCAATATAAGGCCCGCCCTTAGCTGACTTGCGCTCGTCAGCCACAACTATCCTGAAAAAAGAAGTATTTTCCCTTCCCATCCTCTTTAGCCTTATAATCAACGCCATTTAAAACCTCCTGTTTTTCTTCATTATTGTTTATGTTCCTTCCTGAAAACAAATTGCCCATTTAAGCTTTTCAAGACAATCGAAAACCGCCTGCCTCGAATTGTCGCGCAACTTTCTTTAGCGCGCCTGCCATAACGAATTAGAAAGTGGATCCTATGGCAGGGATTGAACCCGTCGGCCTGACAGTTACGAATCGTTTGCTCTGAGATGTTGTGCGAGTTTTAGGCTAGCACCCGAAAATCAACACTTATCTTCCGCTCATCTTGCACGACCCACTGAACCGCATCGGCTATAACAATGCAGAAAGTGGAGCCGATGACCGGGATTGAACCGGTGGCCTAACGATTACGAATCGTTTGCTCTACCACTGAGCTACATCGGCCCGGCGAACACAGAGTCTCGCGCCAATACTACATCCTAATTTTAAAGAACAATTTTTTATACCCGTAATCTATTATTTATTTATGGTGCCGAGAGACGGAATCGAACCGCCGACACAAGGATTTTCAGTCCTCT
Source organism: uncultured Spirochaetia bacterium (assembly GCA_964398505.1). Lineage (GTDB taxonomy): Bacteria > Oederibacteriota > PGYV01 > PGYV01 > CAYNMZ01 > CAYNMZ01. The sequence goes on along the minus strand of CAYNMZ010000031.1, from coordinate 167 downwards.
GCTCTACCGACTGAGCTATCTCGGCACCTATACGGTATCTGTAAAACAACTCCAACTTATGAGAACAAGTACGACTGAGCTAAGGCGCGTTGCGAGCGAAGCGAGCATACGCTAAATATGTCCCATCCTCATCTCGCCTTGTCGGCGCAGCCGACATCTCGGCACCT
>CAYNMZ010000030.1:0-16424 GCA_964398505.1 uncultured Spirochaetia bacterium | reverse complement strand
GAGAGAACCCCTTTTATGAGGCAATTTAATTACACACAATACTTGACAGTATCCGATTTTCGCCTCATCGGCTATGTCGTCCATGGAAGTTTCTGTTATACCGTTTTTGAAAAAAAGCTTTGCCGCTGTCTTAAGAATAAGGTCCTTTTTGCCTCTCATCTTTTGCTCCCCGATTTTCGACTTTACACAGTATTTTAGTCGGCGCGGCAGATTTTGTCAAGCCGGGTTTTTTATCTGTAGCAGCCGGTCATCATGACACCCGGAAACACGGAAAAGGCGTCCTTTAGGGCTATACGGCCTCTTTCATTCACCAGCTTCGCGCCTGTAACCGCGTCAACGAATTCCCCGGGCGAGCCTTCAGGCAGCAGCAGGTAGGTATCTTTCCATATTTTTTCAGACAAAGGCAGCTCATCAATCCCGCATAAGAGTGAAATAAACCTCGGAACTGCCGTGACCGCCCATTTTTCCTCCAGCCTCCTGGCAAAACATATCAGGTTGTCCTTTTTAGGGCCTTCAGCGGCAAGAGGCAGGTACGCGCCCCTTGAAAACAGCTCCCTGTTTTCCTTCCTCGCAGTCAGCAGCCTGTAAGTTAAGAACATCTTTATCCTGCCATCGTCCTTTTTTGCCAGGAGCTCTGACGCTGCCTTCCGGATTTCCGGCTCGTTCTCGGCTATTTCGCGCAGAAGCTCGAACCGGCCCTCAAAATCAACGCTTCTCCTGTTGTCAGGGTCCACAAGGGACAGGTCCCACAGCTCGCTTCCCTGGTAAAAATCAGGTATGCCCGGCGCGGAAGCCTTTATTATAAGCCTGCCAAGCGAGTTGAACGCGCCATAGTGCGCCAGCATTGCCGAAAAAGCCTTGATGTCGTCAAGAAAGACATTAAGCCCCTTTTCGTCAAGCGTCCTGTCCACAAACGACATGAAAGAAGACTCGTATTTTTCGTCAGGTTTTATCCATTCAGTGTGCACCTTGGCTTCGCGCACCGCTTTTATGATATAGTCCTTTATCCTCTGCCTGTAGTCCCTGGCTCCCGCCTCGTCTTGCGGCATGGTCCCGGCAAGTGTCTGGTAATAGAAATATTCGTCGTTCCCGTCAATGCCGGCAGAGATTTTTGAGTTAAGCTTGCGCCATTTCCTTATTCTCCGCTCCCATTCCTCCGGAAACTCCGATATTACGTTTATGCGCGCCCTTGTGTCTTCCCCCCGCTTTGTGTCGTGAGTGGACGTGGCATTCATGGAGCCCGGCCATGAAGCCGCCTTTTTCCTGCAGTATTCATGAAATTCGTCTTCGCTCACGCCAAACCGTTCGGGGAAACCGCCCACTTCATTGAGCGACACCAGCCTGTTATACACATAAAAAAACGTGTCCTCAAAACCCTTCGCCATAAGGGGCCCGGTCAGCTGCTGGAATTTCATTATAAAACCCGTCCACTTCAGCTTAGCTTCCTCATCCATATAAGGCGGGAACTTGAGCAGCAGAAACTTTCCTATGAATTCTATTTCCTTGGCAAGCCCCGGCATGGACCTTGCCGCTTCTTGCAGGGTGTACTTCACGCATTCCCTGTCCTGCTCAGTGAATATATTCGGCTCAACGTATGTCCGGTATACGGGAAAAAGAGCCAGTATTTCCACGAGCGCCCTTTTTAGCGCGTACATCGTCATGTCGCTGCCATGCCTGTCCCTGTATGACACTTCCTTAAGGCAGGAGGCCAGGTTCTCAACGTCACCCGCCATACGCTTGCCTATTATGAGCCTTTTCTTTGCCAGCATCTCGTCCCTGTAGCCGTGCCTTAGGCCCGCGAATTTCTCGTAAATCCTGTCGAATTTTTTCGCGTTCTGCCTAAAACAGAAGATGCCGTCAGAATAGTTCAGGAAATCATACCCAGTGGAGCCTTGGATCGGCCAAAAATGCGGCAAATTCTCTGAAAAACTGAGTATCTTTTCTGCAACTATAAAAATAGATGGCTCTTTTTCCCTTATTTTCCGCAAATATCCCGTAGGGTCAAAAAGCCCGTCAATGTGGTCTATCCTGAAACCGGTTATTTTCTTCTCAGCCGCAAGCTTCAATACAAGAGAATGCGTGGCCTCAAAAACACCCTCATTTTCCTGCCTGACGGAAATAAGCTCGTTTATATTGAAAAACCTGCGGTAGTTTATCTCGTCAGAGCCCACCTTCCAGTATGCCAGCCTGTAGTTCTGCGCCGAAAGTATGGAATCTAAACCGTTATATGATTCAGGGCTACCTTTATTGCCGTTAAGCTTTTCAAGATTACGGTTTATCAGACCCCTGACTTCGGCGCATGTTGAATAAAGCTCCCAGAGAAGCTTTTTTACGAATGCCGCCCTGTCTTTCCTCTCCTTTGTCCCGCTGCCCTGCGGCATCGGCCTGCATGAGCTGATTATACCCTTCAATTTAATGTAATCAGGCGCATCAGCTCCCATTTTCGCCTCAATCGATTCCAGTCCCTGCGAAAGTATTTCCTGGTACGACTCCATTTTCAACGGATATTCTTGCTCATAATATTTCACCAGGAAGCCCCGCTCGTCGTATATCAGGCATATCTCACCGTTCTCCAGCGCTTCGCCGTAAGGCGTGCCAAGGAATGGCGCAAGCAGTTTTCCCTTTATGCCGCCGTATTGATGGTCCCAGTTTATGTCAAAAAAATCCCTGTATTCTGATTCCATGCCGTTTTCCAGCAGATCATAAATCCTCGGGTTCTCTGAAGAATACGCCATATGGTTCGGCACTATGTCCTGTATCCATCCAAGCCCTGCCTTCTGCGCCGCAAGCAGCGCCTCATTGAAGCCTTCCAATCCCCCAAGTTCCGGGTTTATTTCCGACATGTCCGTCACGTCATAACCGTGCGTGCTGCCCTTCCTGCATTTAAACACAGGCGATGCGTATATGTCCGTTATGCCGAGAGCAGCAAGATATGGCATTATGCGGCAGGCGTCCTTGAAAGTGAATTTTCTTCCAAATTGAAGCCTGTATGTGGCTGAAGGTATTTTTGTCATTTTCCACCCCCTGCAAGCAGGACCGCGCTTTTTGCGTTTACGCGAATTTCCGTGTCTTCACCTATTTTGGCAGGGCAGCCGCTTCCTGGACCCATCCACTCGGTTTCCGAGGAGTCAATGATCCTTACCAGCCCGCAATGTTCGGCGCAGGCCTTAACCACCCTGTCCTCATGCGAAAAGTTAAAAAAGGCAATGCCTCCGTTCATCAACCCCGCGGTCACAAGCCCCGCGTCCTCAAAGGCTTTTTTCCTTTCAAGCTTAAACCCCGCAGCCCTTAAACCTATGATTTTCCTGTAAAATCGGGACATAGCAACGCTTTTTTTTCCGTATTTTTCAGCGCCTTTCGCGATTGAGCGCGTGAAAGTCTCAACCGCCTGCGGGTCAGGCGGTTCCCCGGATGACACAAACGCCTTAAACTCGGCTTTCCTCCCTTTTCTGACATTTTCCGCAAGCTGCCTGTCGGAATGATCCGTAAAATAAAGGAAAGGCGCTTCTTCCCCGTATTCTTCGCCCATGAAAATCAGCGGCACGTACGGCGAGAGAATGGTGAACGCGGCCGCAAGCTTGGCAGCCTCAAATCCCGCGAGCGTTATCAGCCTTTCCCCGAGCATCCTGTTGCCGACCTGGTCATGGTTCTGGGAGCAGACTATGAACTTTCCGGGATCAATTTCAGACGCGTCGCTTCCGTGCATCCGTTTCCTGGCAGCCGAATACTTCCAGTCATACAGGAAAGGCGTTCCCAAAACCCGGGCAGCGTCAGCTGCGCCCTCAAAATCCATATAATACCCGTGCCTTTCCTGCGTCAGCGCAGTATGAACGCTGTGGTGAAAATCATCAGCCCACTGCGCCGCAAGCCCGAAACCTCCTTTTTCAGGAGGGTTTACAATCCTGACGTCATTTAAGTCGCTCTCCGCTATCAGCAGGCAGTCCCTGTTTTTCCGCGCGTTAAAAGACGACACCTTTTCGTTCATTTCGGCAAGTATATGCTTTGCGCCATTGTCAAATATGGCATGGACAGCGTCAAGCCTCAAGGCATCAATATGAAACATTTCAAGCCAGTAAATAGCATTGTTAATAACAAATTCCCTGACACCACCGCAGTTTTCCGAGTCATAATTGAATGCCCAGCCCCAGGGCGTGTTGTACCGCGGCGTAAAATAAGGCGCGAACCTTGAAGTATAATTGCCTTCCGGCCCAAGATGGTTGTAAACAACGTCAAGGATGACTGCCAGCCCCCTTTGATGGCAGGCATTGACAAAGTACTTCAACGCTTCAGGCCCTCCGTACGATTCCTGCACAGCGTAAGGATAAACACCGTCATAGCCCCAGTTCCTCTTCCCCGGAAAAGCGGCAACAGGCATTATTTCCACATGCGTGACGCCCAGTTCCTTTAGCGCTTCAAGCCTTGACTCAGCCGAATAAAATGTCCCCTCATTAGTAAAGGCGCCGCAGTGCATTTCATATATGACGGCGTCCTTTAGCGCAGCCTGCTTGAAGCCCGCATCCTTCCACATGAAAGCCGTATGGTCAACAACGCAGGAAGCCGCATGCACGCCTTCAGGCTGGTAAAAAGAGCACGGGTCCGGCCTTTCTTCCCTTCCGTCAATCGCGTATAAATACCTGAATCCCGGTTTGATTTCTTCCCCAACGGCCGTCCAGTAACCGCCGCCGGCCGCGCTCATTTCAAGGACACGTTTTTCCGGGGAAACAATTCTCAACTGAATCCTGTTTTTTTCCGGGGCCCACAGGACAAACTCGCAGCGTCCGTTGCTGTAAAAAGCGCCTGTCTTCACCGTTTGTTGCCTTCCTTCTTAAGCATTATTACCCCCAGCGGCGGTATGGTAATGACACAATGACAGGGATACCCGTGCGAAGGCGTCTCAAAAGCGTGAACCCCTCCCATGTTCCCCATGCCGCTGCCGCCGTAATCAGACGCGTCGCTGTTCAGTATTTCCTTCCAGAAGCCCTTTTCAGGCAGGCCTATCACATAGTCTCGCCTGGGCACCGGCGTGAAATTGCATACGACAGCTATCTCCTCCGACGAATCCTTTCCCCTGCGCAGGAAGCTCAGCACGCTTTCGTCATGGTTGTTGCAGTCAATCCACTTAAACCCGCGCCAGTCAAAGTCAACCTCGTGCAGCGCCGGTTCACTTCTATATACTGAATTAAGGTCCTTCGTCCACCGTAAAATACCTGCATGCAGCGGATTGTCAAGCAGATGCCATTCAATGCTGAAATTAAAATCCCACTCTGACCTCTGGCCGAATTCAGCGCCCATAAAAAGCGTCTTTTTCCCGGGCTGGCCGTACATATAACCAAGAAGCAGCCTTAAATTTGCGGCCTTCTGCCAGTCATCACCCGGCATTTTCCCGAAAAGCGAACCCTTAAGGTGCACAACCTCGTCGTGTGAAAGCGCCAGCATAAAATTTTCAAAAAAAGCGTACATCATTGAGAAAGTAAGCTCATTGTGGTGGTATTTCCTGTAAACAGGATCCTGCGACATGTATGAAAGCGTGTCATGCATCCAGCCCATGTTCCATTTCAGCCCGAAGCCGAGCCCGCCCACGTATATCGGTTTTGACACCATCGGCCACGAAGTTGATTCCTCCGCAATAGTCTGTACATCAGGGTACTCCCTGTACACCACCTCATTCATCCTTTTCAGGAATGAAATTGCCTCAAGATTTTCGTTGCCGCCATACTCGTTAGGAATCCATTCTCCCGGTTTCCTTGAGTAATCAAGGTACAGCATTGAAGCCACGGCATCCACCCTTAAACCGTCAGCGTGGTACTTGTCAAGCCAGAAAAGCGCGTTGCTGATAAGAAAATTTCTTACTTCATTTCTTCCGTAATTGAAAATATTACTGCCCCAGTCAGGATGAAAACCCTTCCTTTTGTCAGCATGCTCGTAAAGGTGTGTGCCGTCGAAGAAGCCCAGACCGTATTCGTCTACGGGAAAATGCGAAGGCACCCAGTCAAGTATAACGCCTATTCCGTTACGGTGCAGGCTGTCAATAAGCGCCATAAAATCCTGCGGCGTGCCGAACCTGGAGGTCGGGGCGAAATACCCGCCTACCTGGTAGCCCCAAGAACCGTAAAACGGGTGCTCCATCACGGGCATCAGCTCCACATGGGTAAAACCTGCCTCCTTGACATATTTCACGAGTTCCCTGGCGTGCTCCGCGTAACTAAGCGAATAGGAACCCTGTTTTTTCCAAGATCCAAGGTGCACCTCATATACGGACATTGGCGCTTCAAGGCTGTTTTTTTGTTTTCTTTCTTTCATCCACTCAGAATCATTCCACTTATAATCAAGCGCCCAGACAATAGACGCTGTTTTCGGCGCCACTTCCCAGAAAAAAGCATACGGATCGCCCTTGTCCGCCCCGTAACCCATGTATTTTGAGTTTATCCTGAACTTGTACAGCTGGCCTGACAAGTCCGCAGGTATAAGGCATTCCCATATTCCAGAACCGTCAATCCTTGGGAACATCCTGTGCCTGCCCGTATCCCATCCGTTAAACGAGCCTATGACCGCAGCGTACTCGGCGTTCGGCGCCCAGACAGCGAAATACGTCGCTTTTTTGCCCTCATGCTCAACCACATGCGCGCCCATTTTCTCATAAAGCCTGAAATGATTGCCTTCTTTGAACAGGTATATGTCCTGTTCGGTAAAAAGCGAAAAACCCGGCACTGAAGATTCCTTCACATCCACTTTTTTCACCAGCTTCCTGCTGTTATTTTATTCCAAGTATGTTCTTCAAGCCCTTTACCGGTATCGCAAGCCAGCCGGGCCGGTTATTGGCCTCGTAGCCAAGCTCGTAAATCGCCTTGTCCGCTATAAAAACATCAAGCATCATCCTCAAATCCTCTTCCTTTTCCGGAATGAAACACGCGCCTTTAACAGCGTCAAGGTACGCTTCAAGAAACTTACCGCTTACGTATTCATACCAGGTCTCAGCCCAGGGCTCAAGGAATTCCCTGTCCTCGGGCCTCACAGAAGGGTGCTTTATTAATGCGGCATGGGCGGCGTAATGAAAAGAACGCATCATTCCGGCTGTATCCCTTAGCGGCGAGCGTTTCAGCCTGCGGCTGCTCAACGGCCTTGCCGGTTCGCCCTCAAAATCAATGATTGTAAAATCATTGCCGGAGAACAGCGCCTGGCCAAGGTGCAGGTCTCCGTGTATCCTCGTCCGCATGGCGTTTATTTTTCTTTCCGTGAATCTTTTCAATATTGCCTCTATCTTCGGCTTCATCGACAGCGCATACTGCGCCTCTGAACGGGTTTTGCCTTCCAGCTGCACCATGCTCTTTTCCAGCATGCGCATTGAAGTATTAAGCGAATTCTTCATCGTCTGGAAAACAGAGCGCTGATACAGCAGCGTAAACGGCTCAGGCTCAAAGTCAGGATTTCCGGTAACCGACGAAAGCGCAAGATGTATCTCAGCGGTCCTTTTAGCCAGCAGGCAGGCCATATTCACGAAAAATTCACCGCACAATGTCTTGAAAAGCACTTCCTTTTCGTCAGGGTTTATGCCCGGATGGGCCGGACTTGCCAGCTTTTCCAGTTCTTCCCTTCTCGCAATGACACGCTCAAAAAATTTAAGCACATTATCGCTTGCGTATTTCCAGGCATCGCCTTCGTTCTTCGTATAGCTTTCCAACTTGGCAAAGTTCATCACTTCCCCTTTTTGAGGCACAAAATCCGCGTATCCGGCGAGAGCCGGTACGCTGACAATCTTTTCTTTCAAAGCCTTCATTATCTCAATGTCTGGATTCATGCCCTGTTCCGCGCGCCTGTATATTTTCATTACAAAAATATCCCCGAAAGCCACTGACGTATTTGTCTGCTCCGCGTCAAACATGTAAGATGCGGGGGCAGCCTCACGCCCGGACATTAATTTGGCCAAAACCCCCTCCGAGTATCCCGTAAATTCACCTGATACACATTTAAACTTTTTTTGTTTTTCCATAAGACCCAGCATAAGGGAGTGAAATTCCCGGCTATATGTCCCGTCATACAATACGCCCTCCCCGTCTGAACTTAGAACCGAGGCTATGACAGCCTTAGGATATTCGTCCCTTATTTTTTTTGAGTTTTCACCTCTGCTGTAAAAAACAGGCAGAAAATACTGTTCAGGGCTTCCTTCTGTGTACATCACATCTATTATGGCAATCACGCTCATATCCGCAACCTCAAGTTCAGCCGCATCTATGACAGAAAGCTTCCTTATATGCCGGCTTTTGCCTCCGAACCACCTGCACCGTCTCATATACCCGTTAAGGACTTCTTCTTCCAGCTTCTTTTTTATCTGCTCAAATTTTTCCAGCCCGCCCTGGACGGTTATCGTCCGTGGCTTTATCTCATCCCCGCCTTCCACGGGCTTGCCCGCGCTTTCAAGCGAAAACCAGAAATAATTATAAGGGCCCATAGTAAATACATACGGGTTTCCGGTTATGACAGGAAACCTGTTATGGCTGAAAACCTCCACAGGAACCATACCGTTGTAATCTGACAGGTCAATTTCAGCCACCTGCGAGAACCTTGAAAGGTTAATAACTACAAGTATCTTTTCCTCTTTATATTCCCTTACAAATGCCAATATCTTGGGATTTTGGGGGGAAAGCATCCTCATTGAGCCACGTCCAAACACCTTGTACTGTTTGCGCATCGCGATCACCCTTTTCATCCACCACAGCGGGGACGAAAGGTTCTTTTCCTGGTTTTCAACATTCACGCTTTCGTAGTGATATTCGGGATCAATTATAACCGGAAGGTACAACTGCTGCGGGTTGGCCTGCGAAAAACCGGCATTCCTGTAAGAACTCCACTGCATCGGCGTCCTGACACCGTTCCTGTCACCCAGGTAGTAGTTGTCGCCCATGCATATTTCATCGCCGTAATATATCACCGGCGTCCCGGGCAGGGAGAAAAGAAGCATGTTCATTATCTCTATCTTGCGCGGGTTGTTCCATAGAAGCGGCGCGAGCCTCCTTCGTATGCCGAAATTTATCTTTGCGCGCGGGTCGCGCGCGTAAAATCTGTACATTGAGTCCCTTTCCTCGTCCGTCACCATCTCAAGCGTAAGTTCGTCGTGATTACGAAGGAAAAGCGCCCACTGGCACGAATCGGGAATTTTTTCGGCGCCTTCCATTATGTCCACAAGCGGGAACCTGTCCTCAAGCTGTATGGACATGAACATCCTGGGCATTACCGGAAAATTGAACGCCATATGGCATTCGTCCCCGTTTCCAAAATATTTTACGGCATCCTCGGACCACTGGTTGGCTTCGGCAAGCAGCATCCTTCCCGGGTACTTTTCGTCCAAGTGCTTCCGCAATTTTTTCAGGAAAGCATGCGTCTCGGGCAGGTTCTCGCAATTTGTGCCTTCCTTTTCATAAAGGTAAGGCACGGCGTCAAGCCTCATGCCGTCAACCCCGAGCCCCATCCAGAAGTCAATGGCCTCAAAGACGGCCTTGTGCACAGCCGGGTTCTCGAAGTTCAGGTCCGGCTGATGGGAGTAAAACCTGTGCCAGTAATAGGCCTGGGCTTCGTGATCCCATGACCAGTTGGAAGACTCAAAATCCCTGAATATTATCCTCGCGTCCTTGTACCTGTCAGGCGAGTCGCTCCAGACGTAAAAATCCCTTTCCTTCGAGCCTTTTGGCGCTTTTCGCGCGGCCTTGAACCAGGCATGCTGGTCAGATGTGTGGTTTATTACAAGCTCTGTTATTACCTTAAGGCCCCTTGAATGAGCCTGTTTAATGAATTCTTTAAAGATTGTCAGGTTTCCGTAAAGCGGGTGCACGTTCAGATAATCCGAGATGTCATACCCGTCGTCCTTCAGCGGCGAAGGATAAAAAGGAAGGAGCCAGAGAGCCGTAACGCCCAGGTTCTGCAGGTAATCAAGTTTTGATATGAGGCCTCGGAAATCGCCTATCCCGTCGCCGTCGCTGTCGCAGAAAGCCTTGACATGGAGTTCGTATATTATGGCATCTCTGTACCACTGCGGGTCTTTTTCGCTTCCGCCATCCGCCATAATAAGGCCTCCTGTTTTCAGGTTTTTTTCACGAGGAATATGTGGCCCGGCTTTATTCCGGGCTCAAGTTCCACGTAATTCCACTCCTCTTTCCAGTTGTATTCACCGCCGTTTAAAAGGTCCTCCACCCTGTAATCCCCGTTTATTCCAAGCTCGCCTGACGGCACCATGACATATCCGGACTGCCTGTTGAAGCAGTCAAGGTTTACCGCTACAAGAATTATATTTGACCTGTCCTCGGTTGCCTTGGCGTAAAATATTATATTCGGGTTTTCCGAAGCGCAAATCATTATGTTCCACGTGGTCTGCAGCGCGGGGTTTTCACGCCGTATTTTGTTTATTATTGACACCTGTTTTTTCAGGGAACCGGGGCAGTTTAAATCCCAGTGTTTCAGCTCGTATTTTTCATTGTCAATATACTCTTCCTTTCCCGGAAAAGGCCTGTGATCGCCGCATATAAGCGGGCCGCCGTATATGCCGTAATTTGAGGAAAGAGTGGCCGCGAGAATAAGCCTAACAAGATACGCGTTCCTGCCGCCCTTCTGAATGTACTCATGCAGTATGTCGGGTGTGTTCGGCCAAAAATTCGGGTAGAAATATTCCCTCGATTCGGAAAGGGTCAGCTCGCGCATGTATTCCTCAATCTCATGCCTTGAGTTCCTCCAGGTAAAATACGTATAAGACTGGGTAAAGCCCGCTTTTGCCAGCCTGTGCGTTATCTTCGGCCTGGTAAAAGCTTCGGCAAGTAAGATTACATCCGGATATTTCTTCTTTATCTCCTCAATGCACCATTTCCAGAAAACCAGGGATTTTGTATGCGGATTGTCCACTCTGAATATTTTCACACCCTTTGATATCCAAAAAATAAATATACTCAATAACTCCTTCCACAGCGCCTCGTAATCTTCTGTCTCAAAATTAAAGGGAACAATATCCTCGTATTTTTTCGGCGGGTTTTCCGCGTACTGTATGGTGCCGTCAGGCCTTCTGGAAAACCATTCAGGATGCTCCGTGACATAAGGGTGGTCCGGCGAGCACTGAAACGCTATGTCAAGCGCTATTTCAATGCCGGCCTTTTCAGCCGTTCTCACGAGTCTTTCAAAATCATCAAACGTACCCAGCTCAGGATGTATCGCCTTATGCCCGCCGGCCTTTCCGCCCACAGCCCACGGGCTGCCAGGGTCTCCTTTAACAGCTTCCGTGGAATTATTGCGGCCCTTTCTCTTGAACTCTCCTATCGGATGTATTGGCGGAAAATAAAGAACGTCAAATCCCATATCTTTTATTTCCGGTATAAGTTTCTCGCAATCTCTTAAAGTGCCGTGCTTGCCGGCTTTGTCTGAGCACGACCTTGGGAAGACCTCGTACCACGATGAAAAAAGGGCTTTTTGCCTCTCTACGACCACTTTCAATTCTCTCTTATAATCGGAAATAAGAGCTTTGTCAGGATAATTAAGCATAAGTGTTTCAAGCCCCTTATCCCACGCTTCCGTCTGTGAATATCTCACCTTTTCCGCATACTTTTTTAACATAGAAGCGTCTTCTCCTGAAGCCCTTGAAGCAGCCGCTTCTATCAGTTTCGCGCCAATTATCAGGTCTATTTTTACGTCCATTCCCGCGTCTATTTTTTTGCGCAAGCCCGCGGACCATGTCTTAAAATGGTCTATGTACGCCTCAACTTTATATATATACAGGCCCTGCTTTTCAACACGAAAACTTCCAAACCACTCGTCATTATAAAGAAGTCTCAGCTCATTTCTCTTGAATTCAGATTCTGACTCATGCCTGTAATACACAAAAGCCGAGAGAATATCATGCCCGTCCGCTATTATATGGGCCTTTATGTCAACTTTTTCTCCGGCAATCCTGCGTATAGGAAACTCGCCTTCGTCAATTTCCGGGAAAACCCTCTCTATTATTACCCTTTTTCTGGCTTCAGGACCCATTTTCACCTTCCTGTAATTACTCAATAAATAATAAGGCTTTTTATTATATCCCAATGATGAAATGAGGTCAACAAAAAGGCGCTGTCATGGGGTTAATTGCGCTTTTTCCGCCGGGATTTAATGTCTAAATGTATAAAAGGCTAAAATAACAAGCAGGCAAACCCAGGGCTTAAAGCCCCAGGCTTATTCCGACACCAAAATTCAATCCTGAAAAATCAAATGATATATCAGTGCCGGCGGAATTGCGCAGTATGCGGTCCTTTGAACTTACCTTTACCGCAGTCTGTCCGCTGAAAGCGTAATAAGCGTCCTCTGTCTGCTTGACGTAAGCCGCTCCTGCAGCCCTGTAGCCCGCGTTTACGTTAAAATCCACGCCTTTCATAAGCTTGAACTCAAGCGCGCCCGATATTTCGCCTGACAGGCCTATGCCGCTGAACTTCTCAACAAAGCTCGCCTTCTGGCTCGCTGGATTTGTCACATCCACATTGTTCGCCACGTTTACTATGCATAAACCGCCAAAGGCGCCTATGGAAAAGGATGTGTTTTCGCTGAAAGGGACTCCGAACCTGAGCCTCGCTCCCGCTTCTATGGGAATCATTGATGCGTCCATATTTGTTTTTGTGTTTATGGTGTCAGTAGGATGTAGCTCGGGTGCGGGATATATGTGCTCAAAACTTGCTGGTATGCACCACACAAGCCCGGAACGCGGCCCAACATAAAGGAAGGGAGTGACAGCAAAACCAAGGTCAAAAATTCCTGTAAAAGCGCCTCCAAAACCCGTAACATAAGTGTCGTCGTTCATGGCGTCATTCGCAGACTTCATATTTACTAGCGCGAAGTTAATGTCAAAAGTGAGCCTGAAAGTTTCTAATGCCGAAGCCTGTTTGGCGACTGTTCCGGTTTCAGGTTGCGGAATCACCACCCCGTCTTCAGCGTAAGAAAAAACATAACATGCCGCCACAATAAGTATTGCTGAAATTATTTTTTTCATTTCCGCCTCCATATTCTTATTTTAAAAGATTATAGCACATTTTTACTGCCATGGCTTAAAAAAACTTATTTACATTTGGCACGCTTTGCCTTATATTAATTCAACTTATTTCCGCAAAAAAGCACACAAGGAGAGCCGGTATGAAAGGCACAATTACTGAAAAGATACTGAAAAAACACCTGTGCTCAGGCAGCCTGGTTCCTGGCCAAGAGATATCTGTAAAGATAGACCAGACATTGACGCAGGACGCTACGGGTACTATGGCATATCTTGAATTCCTGAATTTCGGCATTCCGGAAATAAAGACAAAACTGTCTGTCAGTTATGTGGATCACAATACCCTTCAGACCGGTTTTGAAAACGCCGATGACCACCTTTTCCTGCAGTCAGTGGCTGAGAAATATGGCCTATATTTTTCCAGGCCCGGAAACGGCATCTGCCACCAGGTGCACACCGAACGCTTTGCAAAACCCGGCGATACACTTATTGGTTCGGACAGCCATACCCCCACCTCGGGCGGCGTGGGAATGATAGCCATAGGGGTTGGCGGTCTTGAAATAGCTTCAGCGCTCGCAGGATTTCCTTACTCCCTTACATGCCCGGAAGTGATCGGTGTCAAGTTAAGGGGAAAACTTAGGCCCTGGTCAACCGCAAAGGACATAATACTGCATCTCTTAAGGCTTCAGACCGTAAAAGGAGGAGTCAACAAAGTTTATGAATACTTTGGCGACGGCGTAAAGTCCCTCTCTGTGCCGGAGCGCGCCACAATAACTAATATGGGAGCCGAGCTCGGCGCCACAACTTCAATTTTTCCGTCAGACCTCAACACTCAAAAATTCCTGAAGGCATTCGGCAGGGCAAAGGATTACAGGCCGCTGGCAGCTGATAAAAAAGCCCAGTACAAGCAGGTGATAGAAATCGACCTTTCAAAGATAGAGCCGCTGGTCGCCATGCCCCACTCTCCGGACGCTGTAAAACCCGCCAAGGAAGTAAAAATGAAGGTAAACCAGGTGATTATAGGCAGCTGCACAAACTCTTCCTACAAGGACCTGATGACAGCCGCGCTTGTCCTAAAGGGCCGGAAAATACACAAGGACGTCTCATTGATAGTGGCGCCGGGCTCAAAAACCATACTGAACGCGCTCATAGACAACGGCCATCTTTCGTATTTCGTGAAGGCAGGAGCGAGGATAATTGAGTCAGCGTGCGGGCCCTGTATAGGCATGGGCTGCGCCCCTGCTTCCGGAACGGCCTCAATCAGGACTTTCAACAGGAATTTCAAGGGCCGCTCAGGCACAGCGGATGCTTCAATCCTGCTTTCAAGCGCTGAAACGGCAGCCGCCGCAGCCGTATTCGGCGAGGTCACGGACCCTTCCAGGCTCGGCAAGTATCCTGCCGTAAACCCGCTTATCTCATTTGAAATCGATGATTCGCTCATGCTAAAACCGCTTCCTGCGGCATCAAGGGAAAAAATACAGATTCGCATGGGCCCAAATATAAAGCCACTGCCCATGGGCCAGCCTCTTCCGGCCTACCTTTCAGGCAAGGTCCTTATTAAAACCGGGGATAACATAACCACGGATGATATAATGCCTGCCGGAGCCAAAGTACTTCCGCTGCGCTCAAACGTTCCCGAGATATCAAAATACGTCTTTACAAAAATAGATCCAGGTTTTTACAGCCGCGCAATTAGCAGCAAAGGCGGTTTTATAATAGGCGGCGACAATTACGGCCAGGGATCCTCAAGGGAACACGCGGCGCTTGCGCCCATGCACCTTGGCGTAAAAGCGGTAATAACAAAGTCATTTGCCCGCATACACAAGGCCAACCTTATAAATTTCGGGCTACTTCCGCTATGTTTCACCAATCCCAAAGATTACGACAAGATAAAACCCGGTGACTCAATGGAGCTTATGGATGTGGCCGCAAGTCTCAATGCCGGAAAAAACATAACCGCAAAGATAAACGGCCAATTTGAAATAAAACTTTATACTCAGCTGTCCGAAAGGGAGAGGGATATTATCATTTCAGGCGGTAAAATCAATTACATAAAGAACGGCTGTAAAAAGCCGGCAATCCCGGCAGCACAGCCCGTGCCGCAGCAGGCATATCAGCCTAATCATCAGCCCGCAAGACAGACTCAGCAGCCAGCGAAACAGCCTCAGCAGCAGTCAAAGGCGCCTGACCGGCCCGCGGCCGGACAAAACAGGCCTCATCACCATGACAGGAACAGATATAATGACCGCGGTCCTCGGCACCGGCATCAGCCTTACGCGCAGAAACCCGCAGCAGTGCCGCAAAACCCCGTGTCTTCGGCGCTTCCTCCGGCGCAGAAATACCACACAGTCAAACCCTCTCCCACTGCAGTTAAAAGGGCCCAGGGAAGAAAGAAAAAGTGATAATTCCGGCTTACTAATTATAAATCCAGACAAAACGGGACTAAATAATAATATTTTTGGGTTTTTAAGCCGGGTCATGTCCGCGTCTTAACTTGTAATTTATAATTTGAAATTTGTAATTGTTTTCCCGGCAATTAATGCCCTGCTTTGCTTGCCACAGCCACTATCTGCGGCCTATCATCGGACACGGAATTGCCGCTGTAATCGCCGTACATGGCGTCAAGCTTAAACCCGGCCGAGACAAGAAGCGTTTTCAGCTCGTCAGGCCTGTATATTTTCTGGTGAAAATCACGGCTTTCCTCTGTCCTGCCCTTTTTGTCCCGTATCTCAAGCGTGGAATGAAGCACCCCGCTGTCCCGGTCAAAATCATTGTTCTGCCTGAACCTATAGCCGTCTTCGCGCCTTATTTCATTTACCGGCCTTATTGCCGAAGAAAGGAAATCCCGGTTCATGCAGTCAACTATGAATTTGGCGCCGCACTTCAGCGCCGAGTACAGGCTGCGGAACGCGTCCACCTGTTCCCTGTCGTTGAAGAAGCCGATTGAGCAGAATGTGCAGGAAGCGTAATCAGCCTGTATCCAGTTGGGCGTGTCCCTGCAGTCGCACAGCACAAGGTCCGCGTCAAGGCTGTTCTTGCTGAAAATACTTTCCGCCCTGACCAGGTATTCCTCCATAAAATCAAGTATTGTTACCTTGAGGCCTTTTTTGGCAAAATGAAGCGAAACCCGGCCCCAGCCGCCGCACCAGTCCAGTATATGGCCGCGTTCAGCGCCAAGAAGGCGCAGGCAGTCCGCGGCCAGCTGTTCAGCGTCCTGTGACGAATACTTCCATGACCAGTATTTTTCGTAGAAACCGCTCTCAAAAAAGTCCTTAAGCCAGTCGTTTCTTTCCATGGTATCCCCGTATTTTCATATTTTCCCCTGAACAAACGCAGTATATCACCTAATCATGGCGGCCGCAATACGAAAAGACCTAAAAGATGGGAATAAGGATAGACATCGTATACACTTGGCAAAGCTAAAAATCCTTGGTAA
>CAYNMZ010000029.1:0-16440 GCA_964398505.1 uncultured Spirochaetia bacterium | reverse complement strand
AAAATGAAAGGCTCAAAAATACTCTTGGAATGCCTGAAAAAAGAGGGCGTAGACACGGTGTTCGGCTACCCGGGCGGCGTGGTCCTGCCTTTGTTTGACGAGATATTCTCAGAAAAAGACATAGACCTGATCCTGGTCAGGCACGAGCAGGGCGCTGCGCACATGGCAGACGGCTACGCGCGCTCCAGCGGCAAAGTGGGCGTGTGCCTGGCGACTTCCGGACCCGGCGCTACCAATCTTGTGACCGGCATTGCCACTGCTTACATGGACTCGATCCCGATGGTAGCTCTGACCGGACAGGTATCTACGAACCTCATAGGAAATGACGCTTTTCAGGAAGCTGACATCACGGGTATAACAAGGCCGATAGTGAAACATAATTACATTGTAAAAGACGTGGCGCACCTGGCGCAGACCATAAAGAACGCTTTTCACATAGCGAGGACAGGCAGGCCCGGGCCGGTTGTTGTTGACTTGCCAAAAGATGTTTTCACGACAGAAGCTGAATTTGCCTATCCGGAAAAGCCGGAGCTTCGCGGCTACAAGCCTACTGTGGAAGGAAATAAGCTGGCGATAAAAAAGGCGCTGGATCTGATAGATAAGTCAGAAAGGCCGCTTCTGTACGTGGGCGGCGGTGTTGAACTTGCGAACGCGTCAGCGGAGCTTATTGAGTTCATTGACAAGACAGGCATACCCGCGACCACGACACTGATGGCCATGGACGTCATACCGTCTGACCATCACCTGAACATGAACATGCTGGGCATGCACGGTACCAAGTACGCGAACTACGCGGTACAGCAGTGCGATTTGCTGATAGCCGTGGGCGCGAGGTTTGACGACAGGGTGACGGGCAAGGTGGCTGATTTCGCGCCGCACGCGAAGATAATACACATTGACATTGACCCGGCTTCAGTCGGGAAAATAGTTAAGGCGGACGCGCCTGTGGTGGGCGACTGCAAGTACATACTGAAGGAAATGACAGCTTCCATAAAAAAGAAGGACCGCAGCAAGTGGGACGCGCAGGTGGAACAGTGGAAAAAGGAAAACCCGCTCATATATAAAAACGAAGGCGGCCAGATAAAGCCACAGTACGTCATTGAGAAGATATCGGAACTCACGAAGGGCGACTGCATAATCACGACCGAGGTCGGACAGCACCAGATGTGGGCGGCCCAGTACTTTAAATTTAAAAAGCCCAGGACATTCCTGACATCGGGAGGGCTGGGGACTATGGGTTACGGCTTCCCGGCGGCTATAGGCGCGCAGGCGGCCAATCCCGGCAAACTGGTTGTGGACATAGCGGGCGACGGCTCCATACAGATGAACATACAGGAGATGGCGACTGCGGTGAAGTACAGGTACCCCGTAAAAATTGTCATACTGAACAACGGGTGGCTGGGCATGGTGAGGCAGTGGCAGGAGCTGTTCTTCGGGAAAAGGTATTCTTCCACGCTCATTGAAGACAGCGTGGATTTTGTAAAGCTCGCCGAGGCATACGGCGCAAAAGGCATGAGGATAGAAAAAAAAGAGGATGTTGAAAAGGCGCTGAAAGAGGCGTTCGCGCATGACGGAGTGGTTGTGATGGATTTCAGGACCAGCAGGGAAGAAAACGTCTATCCCATGGTGCCTACCGGCGCGGCGCTGCAGAATATGATAGACGGAGGTCTTGCGTAACATGGAGATGAAAAAAACAATATCAGTGCTTGTGGAAAACCAGCCGGGAGTGCTTGCGCGCATAGCGGGCCTTTTTTCCGGCAGGGCATTTAACATAGACTCGCTGGCAGTTGGCGAGACAGAGGACCCGCAGGTCTCCAGGATGACAATCGTGGCGCGCGGCGAGGAACAGATACTGGAACAGATAGTAAAACAGCTGAACAAGCTGATTGATGTAATAAAGGTGCTTGACATGACCGAATCCGCTCACATAGAGCGCGAGCTGGCGCTGGTGAGGGTGGCTGCGGGAAAAAAGAAAAATGACATGCTGGCGGTTTTCAAGCTGTTCAAGGCCAATGTGCTTGACGCGGCAAAGGACAGCTACCTGGTTGAGGTTACGGGAGACGATGAAAGGATAAATTCTTTTGTGGAGGCGATAAGCGAGTTTGGCGTAAAGGAAATGTCAAGGACCGGGACCATTGCGATGGCAAGGGGCAGGAAGGCAAAGAAATAAGAAAGGATTGGATGCGGAAACGGAATAAAAAAACGGGTCAATGAACCCTAAAACTGAAAGGAGAAACAAAATGATCAAGGTTTATTATGACAAGGACGCGAATCTGAACATCCTGAAAAACAAGGTGGTAGGGATAATAGGGTTCGGGTCTCAGGGTCACGCGCACGCTCAGAGCTTAAGGGACAGCGGAGTGGAAGTTATTGTGAGCGAACTGGAAGGAACGAGGAATTATGACGCTGCGGTCGCGGCAGGTTTCAAGGTTTACTCCGCGTCGGAAGTCGCTGATAACGCCGACGTTATAATGATGCTGGTCCCGGACGCGCTGCAGGCAATAATCTACAAGAATTATATCAAGGATAAAATGAAAGCGGGCAAGACACTGGCTTTTGCGCACGGTTTCAACATACACTACGGACAGATAGTGCCGCCAAAGAGCGTTGACGTCATAATGATCGCGCCCAAGGGGCCGGGACACATGGTAAGGCGCCAGTTCCTTGAAGGAAAGGGCGTGCCTGCGCTTATCGCCGTATATCAGGACGCTTCGGGCAAGGCGAAAGACGTGGCTTTGGCCTACGCGAAGGGGCTTGGGGCGGGCAGGTCGGGAATAATAGAGACAACATTCAGGGAAGAGACGGAGACGGACCTTTTTGGAGAGCAGGCAGTGCTTTGCGGAGGCTGCACGGCGCTTGTAAAAGCGGGATTTGAAACGCTTGTTGAGGCGGGTTATCAGCCGGAAATGGCGTATTTTGAAGTGCTTCACGAGCTCAAGCTCATCGTTGACCTGATGTACGAGAACGGTATAGCGGGAATGAGGTACTCAATCAGCGAGACCGCGAAATACGGCGATGTCACGCGCGGGCCGAGGCTTGTAACCGCTGAAACGAAAAAGGAAATGAAGAAGATACTGACTGAAATACAGGACGGCACATTCGCGACAGAGTGGGTGCTGGAGAACCAGGCCAATAAACCGAAATACAACGCGCTACTGCGCGCCGACCAGGACCATGGCATTGAAGTTACGGGACGCATGCTGAGGAAGATGATGCCGTGGATAGGAAAGAAAGACGAGCCTAAGGCTGCTGCGGCGCCGAAAGCGGCTAAGAAGGCAAAGCCGGCAAAGAAGGCAAAAAAGAAAAAATAGAATCTGATTTATAGGCCCAAGTAATGTGGCCCAAGGCCAAGGGATTTGTTCCTTGGCCTTGGGCTCAATGGGCCATGGGACTTACAACTTGGGCCAAACAAGTAATTCTGATAATTAGGGAAGGTGGATGAAATGGCAAACAAACAGGACAAAGTACTCATATTTGACACGACGCTGCGCGACGGCGAGCAGGTGCCAGGAGCGTCCCTTACAAGGGTTGAGAAGCTTGAGATAGCAAAGCAGCTTGAAAAGCTCAACGTGGATATAATAGAGGCGGGTTTTCCCGCAAGTTCGCCGGGCGACCTTGAGTCAGTCCGTGAGATAGCCATGCAGGTAAAAAAGCCTGTGATTGCAGGGCTTTGCAGGGCCGTGAAAAAGGACATTGACGCGTGCGCCGAGGCTTTTAAGAAGGCGAAAAAAGCGCGTATACACACTTTTATCGGCACGTCGCCGCAGCATGTGGTCTATATTACAAAAACGACAAATGATGAAGTCTTAAGAAGGGCCGTTGAAGCGGTAAAATACGCCAGGAACCTGTCGGAGGACGTGGAGTTTTCCGCAATGGATGCCACGCGCACCGATTTTGACTACCTCTGCAGGGTGACAGAGGAAGTTATTAAGGCCGGAGCGACAACCGTAGACATACCGGACTCCGTGGGATACACGACACCTGTTGAATACGGGGAAATGATAAAGAAGCTTCTTAACACGGTCCCCAATATCAATAAGGCCGTAATTGCGGTTCACTGTCATAATGACCTGGGCATGGCAACGGCGAACTCTATTGTAGCGGCCATGAACGGCGCAAGGCAGATTGAATGTACGATTAACGGGCTGGGGGAGCGGGCCGGAAACGCATCACTTGAGGAAATTGTTATGATACTGAAGACGAGAAAGGACATTTACGGGTTGTATACGGACATTGTCACAGAGGAGATATACAAGACCTCAAAGATGGTCTCGCGTTTGACTGGCATGCCGGTACAGCCGAACAAGGCAATTGTCGGCGCGAACGCTTTTGCGCACGCTTCAGGGATACACCAGGACGCAATCCTGAAGAACGAGACGACTTTCGGCATTATGACGCCGAAATCCATAGGCATACCCGGGCATGAGCTTATTTTGACGAGCAGGTCGGGCAGGGCAGCCTTAAGGCACAGGCTTGCTGACCTGGGTTTCAAGGTGAGCGAGGCTGATGTTACAAATGTCGTTTACCCGAAATTCCTTGAAATGGCTGACAAGAAAAAAGAGGTTTTTGACGAGGACTTGATAGCCCTGATGGAAGGCCAGGGAAAGAAGGGCCGGGACATTTACACCCTTGAGTACATTTATGTGGCGTCCGGTTCGGGTATGGTTCCGACGGCCACGGTTAAGATAAAAAAAGGCGATAAGACGCATGAGATGGCGGCCACCGGAGACGGGCCTGTTGATGCCACGTACAAGGCCATAAACGCCATAGTAAAGGCTGACCTGAAGCTTCTTGACTACCAGATAAAGTCAATTACCAAGGGCGAGGAAGCCCAGGGAGAAGTGACCGTCAGGGTAAAAAAAGGCGACAAGGAAGTCAATGGCCGCGGCGTATCGACGGATATAATTGAGGCGAGCGCGAAGGCGTACCTGGACGCTTTAACCAAGGTAGAAGCTGGCAAGTAAAATTAATAATTATTAATTAACAATTAATAATTAAGGAGAAAAACATGGCGATGAACATAGCTGAAAAGATTTTAGCCGCAAAATCCGGCAAGAAACACGTAGAGCCCGGGGAGCTGGTCATAGCGGACATTGACCTGGTCCTGGCGAACGACATTACGGCGCCTCTGGCAATAAAGGAATTTAAGGCAGCGGGCGCGACCAAGGTTTTTGACAGGAAAAAAGTCGCGCTTGTGCCGGACCATTTTACGCCCAACAAGGACATAAAATCCGCGGAACAGGCGAAAATCCTGCGCGAGTTCGCGGCTGAACAGAAGCTGACGCATTATTATGACCAGTCCGACGTCGGAATAGAGCACGCGCTATTGCCGGAACAGGGTGTTGTGGTGCCGGGAGACCTTGTAATAGGCGCTGACTCGCATACCTGCACTTATGGCGCGCTCGGCGCTTTTGCCACCGGCGTGGGTTCCACTGACGCGGCTTTCGGCATGATGACAGGCAAGGCCTGGTTCAAGGTGCCGCAGTCAATAAAATTCATATATAAAGGCAAACTGAACAAATGGGTCTCGTCAAAGGACCTGATATTGCATACCATTGGCGATATAGGAGTTGACGGCGCGCTTTACAAGGCCATGGAATTTACAGGGCCTGTAATTGACAGGCTGTCCATGGACGCCAGGATGACAATGTCAAACATGGCCATAGAGGCCGGCGGCAAGGCAGGGCTCATGAATCCGGATGAAACCACCCTGGAATATGTCAAGGGCCGCGCCGAGCACAAATGGAAGGTTTTTAAAAGCGACGCGGACGCGAAATACGAGAAAGTCATAGAATATGACTGCTCAAAGCTTGAGCCGGTTGTGTCCTGCCCTCATTTGCCTGAGAACACCAGGCCTGTCTCGAAAATGGGAAAGGTTGCAGTTGACCAGTCTGTCATAGGGTCCTGCACAAACGGCAGGATTGAGGACCTGAGGATAGCCGCAAAAATCCTGAAAGGCAAAAAGATAAATTCCAGGGTTAGGTGCCTGATTTTTCCGGGAACAAAACATATTTACCTGCAGGCTGTCAAGGAAGGCCTTGTTGAGACGTTTGTTAACGCCGGAGCGATATTCTCTCCGCCGACTTGCGGGCCGTGCCTTGGCGGACACATGGGAATACTGGCGAAAGGCGAGACCGCGGTTTCAACCACGAACAGGAACTTCGTCGGCAGGATGGGCTCCACGGAGTCGTTCGTTTACCTGGCGAGCCCGGCAGTAGCGGCGGCAAGCGCGATTTTAGGGCGTATAGGTTCGCCTGACGACCTTAAGTAGTTGATAGTTTATATTTGATATTTGATAGTGAAGGCAAAAAATAATTAAAACTGCGATTGAAACGAGCAGTCACCTTAACTATAAAATATTAAATATAAAATATAAATAAGACGGAGGAGAATATATGATAATTAAAGGGAAGACATGGAAGTTCGGCAACGACATAGACACTGACGCAATAATACCGGCCAGATACCTTAACACTTCTGACCCAGCAGAACTGGCAAAGCACTGCATGGAGGACGCGGACAAGGAATTTCCAAACAAGGTAGGCAAGGGCGACATCATAGTCGCGGGAAAGAACTTCGGCTGCGGCAGCTCGCGTGAACACGCGCCTGTGGCGATAAAAGCCGTTGGCGTGTCCTGCGTGATTGCAAGGGATTTCGCAAGGATATTTTACAGGAACTCGTTTAATATCGGCCTGCCAATTTTTGAGTCTTCGGAAGCTTCATCGGATATTGAGCAGGGGAATACGGTGGAAATAGACGCTGACAAGGGAGTAATAAAGAACATTACCAAGGGCAAGACATACAAGGTCAAGCCTATACCGGCTTTTATGCAGGAACTCGTGGCCGCGGGCGGGCTGATGGCGTACGGAAAGGCCAAGTACGGTGTGAAATAAGATTTTGATATAAACGTCCGATTGACGGAAAAAAACATGGAGGATAAGATGAAAAAAGCAGTTGTTCTCTTTCTTGTGCTGGCGGGTTTTGTTTGCTTGGCTGTTGCTGAAGACGTGAAACCGGATATTAGCGTGGCAGCCCCGGCGGCATCCGATGAAAGCTCCGCGGTGAAGGAAGAAGGCTGGAAAAAACCGGTATTAACCGGAGGCATTAACCTGTCGCAGGCAGGATTTAACAACTGGGTAGCCGGCGGGGAAAATTCCCTGGCGTGGCAGGCTGTAGTGGACGCTTCTGCTGATTACGTGGGAACCATAAAGTGGTCAAACAAGCTGAAAATACGGTACGGCCAGATAACCACGGACTCGGCAGGAACCCGCAAGTCCGACGATGAAATCCGCCTTGATACGATGGGTGAGTACAATACCGGCATCCCCGTTAATCCGTTTGTAAGCCTTATGATTCAGACGCAGGTAATGCCCGGATATGATTATTCTTCAGGAAAAATTGAAATATCAAGGTTCATGGACCCAGGATATATAAAGGAAAGCGTAGGCGCCGCGCTGTCTTTGGGCGATATGCTTGTTGTAAAAGGCGGGGCAGCCATAAAACACACGATTGCGCCGGTGTACAGCCTGCGCTATAACGGCAGTGAGGATGCTGACGTAAAATCCGAGCTTGGCGCTGTCCTGACCGCGGATTTTAACGCGAAAATCATGGAAAACCTGCTTTTTAAGTCCGGCGCTGAAATGTTCACAAATTTCATGGGTTTTGAATCGATAGATGCGAAGCTGGACAGCACCCTGACCGCAAAAATAAATGAATTTGTGAATGTGAATTTTAATATTGTGCTGATGTATGACAGGGACCTGTCAAAGGCCATGCAACTTAAGGAATCTCTTTCAATCGGCATCACGTATAATTTCCTTTGATATGCTTTTTGCGCGTTTGAAAAAACGCTTGTAAACCGGGCCATGTTGACCGGGCCCGAGACTATAAAAGGAAGGTAATTGATTATGGCAAAATCTTACAACATCGCTTTGATGGGCGGCGACGGAACGGGCCCTGAGGTACTGGCGGAAGGCGTAAAGGTCCTGAAGGCGGCCGGGGAAAAGCACGGGGTAAAACTGAACCTGCAGAATTATGATTTCGGCGGTGAGAGGTACATGAAAACCGGTGAGCTGCTGCCCGATTCGGGAATAGAAGAGCTCAGGAAACACGACGCCATTTATCTTGGCGCCATAGGACATCCCGATGTAAAGCCGGGAATACTGGAGCTGGGCATATTGCTCAGACTGCGCTTCGCGCTGGACCAGTATATAAATTTAAGGCCCGTAAAACTTTATCCGAACGTGGAAACACCACTTAAAGACAAGGGCCCTGAGCATATAGATTTCGTTGTTGTCAGGGAAAATACAGGAGGCATATACACAGGGATCGGCGGCGTGGCCCAGAAAGGCACGCAGAACGAGGTCGCCTCGCAGGTCATGATATACACAAGGCCGATAGTGGACCGCTGCATAAAGTACGCTTATGAGCTTACGAAAAAGAGGAACAGCAAGAAGAAAATGCTGACTCTTGTGCACAAGTGCAATGTCCTCACTCATTGCGGGGACTTGTGGGTCAGGGCGCACAAAGAAATGGGCGACAAGTATTACCCTGATATCAAGCAGGATTACGCGCACGTGGATGCGACCACGATGTGGTTCGTGAAGAACCCGGAATTCTTTGACGTCATCGTGACAGAGAACCTGTTCGGCGACATCATAACCGACCTGGGCGCCATGATACAGGGCGGCATGGGCATAGCTGCCGGCGGCAATATCAACCCGGAAGGCGTATCCATGTTTGAACCTATCGGAGGCTCTGCGCCGAAGTACACGGGCAAGAACGTGATAAACCCGCTCGCGGCAATCAACGCAGGCGCAATGATGATGGACACGCTGGGCGAGACAGCCATGGCAAAGTCAATTGACGACGCTGTCACAGCAGCCCTCGCGTCAGGCAAGATAAAGTCCCTGTCAGCCGGCAAGATGGGTATGGGGACACGCGAGATGGGTGATTTCGTTGCGTCTCTTGTAAAATAATTTGAAATTTGACATTTGATATTTAAGGCTGGTTTTAATCTCAAATTTCAAATCATAAATTAACCGAGAAATGGAATTTAAATAATATATAAGGAGTTGTGCTATGGCCAGGGAATATAATGTAGCTATTATGGGCGCGACCGGAGCGGTCGGGAAAGAACTTCTCTCAATAGTTGAGGAGAGAAAGTTTCCTGTCAAGAATTTAAAGCTTCTTGCGTCCGAGAGGTCCGTAGGCAAGGAAATGGTTTACCAGGGCAGGAAGCTGAAAGTGGAACTTCTTGACTCCAATTCGTTCAGAGGTGTGGACATAGTGCTCGCATCCGCGGGCGCGTCAATCTCAAAACAGTTCAGGAAGGATATGGCTGACGCTAAGGCCCTGTGCATAGACAATACTTCGGCTTTCAGGATGGAGCCGGACGTGCCTCTCGTTGTGCCTGAGATAAACCCCGAGGATTGCAGATGGAACAAGGGCATTATCGCGAACCCGAACTGCACTACCATTATAGCCATAGTGCCTATGAAGCCGATACATGACGCGGCAAAGATAAAAAGGATGGTTATTTCTTCTTATCAGGCAGCGTCAGGCGCCGGGGACAAGGCCATGTTTGAGGTCCAGCAGCAGGCCAAGGACTGGGCAGCGGGCAACCCGCTGAAAGTGGAAAAATTCGCGTACCAGCTCCTCTGGAACGTTATCCCGCATATTGACGTATTCACGGAAAACGGGTATACCAAGGAAGAAATGAAGGTCGTGAATGAGACCAGGAAGATAATGCACGCGCCTGAGATGATGATATCTTCCACGACGGTCAGGGTGCCTGTGCTCCGCGCGCATTCGGAGTCAATAATGATTGAGACCGAGAAAAAATTGTCTGTGGAAGATATAAAAAACCTGTTGAAAAACGCTCCCGGAGTCACGCTGGAAGATGATCCCGCGAATAAAAAGTACCCAATGCCCCTCTTTGCTTCGGGCAAGGACAATGTGTTTGTCGGCAGGATAAGGGAAGATATATCCTGCTCTGGCAACGGTTACTGCCTGTGGGTTGCCGGCGACCAGATAAGGAAAGGCGCGGCGCTGAACGCGGTGCAGATCGCAGAGATTGTTCACAAAGAAGGCTTGAAATAACCTGTAGCGGCGGGCGCCTGCCCGCCACGGAGTGATTTGTGTATAAAATGGCGGTTGGGGAGACTCAGCCGCCATTTTATGTTTTATTTGTATAAATAATATGTAATAATATTGATTGTGTGTTATAAGTATAATAAAAGCTGCGAGCCGTGAAACAGCGAGCAGTCACCATAATTATAAAATGTAAAATTTAAAATATAAAACTCCGAGGTGTTTTATGATTTCAAGATACACTCTGAAGGAAATGGGGTCCATCTGGACCGAACAGGCCAAATACCAGTCCTGGCTGGACGTTGAAATCGCTGTGTGTGAAGCTTGGGCAAAAAAAGGCAGGATACCTAAAAAAGACCTGGCTATAATAAAAAAGAAAGCCAGATTCAATATCCTGGAAATTGAAAAGATTGAGCAGGAAGTAAAGCACGACGTTATAGCGTTTTTAACCGATGTGGGAACGCATGTGGGCAAATCAGCACGTTTCATACACATGGGCATGACTTCCTCGGACATGCTTGACACAGCTATGGCGCTGCGGCTCGTCAAAGCCAGCGATATAATCATAGATGACCTTCAGAAGTTCATAAAGACGCTCAGGAAACTGGCGATTAAGCATAAACACACGGTCCAGATCGGGCGCTCGCACAATATCCATGCCGAGCCCATAACTTTCGGGTTGAAAGTACTGATCTGGTATTTTGAGATGAAAAGGAACCTGAAAAGGATAATTGAGGCGAAGGAAGAGGTGCGCGTTGGCAAGATATCCGGGGCCGTGGGTAATTACGCGCATATAACGCCGGCAATTGAAAAAATAGCCCTGGATAAGCTGAAACTTCAGCGTGCTGAGATAGCGAACCAGGTAATACAGCGCGACAGGTATGCCATGCTGATGTCAACAATGGCGGTTGTGGCTGCTTCCATTGAAAAAATAGCCACGGAAGTCCGTAATCTCCAGCATACCGAGATACTGGAAGTTGAAGAACCGTTCGCAAAGGGCCAGAAAGGTTCATCAGCCATGCCGCATAAGCGGAACCCGGTTGTGTGCGAACAGCTCTGCGGCCTCGCGCGGCTTGTCAGGACCAATGCCCTTGCCTCCCTTGAAAACGTGGCGCTCTGGCACGAGAGGGACATATCGCATTCCTCGGTCGAGCGCGTCATAATCCCTGACAATTTCGCGCTGCTCAACTACATGCTCACAAAGATAGACTGGGTAATGGAGAACCTTACGGTTTATCCTAAGAACATGATGAGGAATTTAAATCACCTGAAGGGGCTTGTTTTCTCCCAGCAGGTCCTCCTGGCTCTTATCCATAAGGGCATAACAAGGGAAGAAGCTTATAAGATAGTCCAGGACAATGCCATGAAAATCTGGCACGGCGCTTCCGAGGATTTCGCGATGCTGTTGAAGAAGGACAAGCAAGTCACATCCTATTTCACAGACGCGGAGATTGATGCGATATTTGACGTGAATTATTACCTGAAATACCTGGATGAGTTTTATAAGAGGGTGTAGATTTATTTTGGATTTTGGATTGAAGGCGTAGAGCGGCTGCTTGCTGCCGCTTCGTGGAGATATTTGGGAGGGGATAATGAGTATTTCTCAAGAAAAACTTGATAATCTAAGAGCCTACCCGTGGGCGTGGGCTGATTGGCCTGAAGTTGATAGCCCGGATAATACAAACAAAGTTAAGGATTTAGGATTGATTTTGCGTGTTATTTTTTTGGGGAAACTTGATGAAATAATCGAAATTGAAAACATGAGCTTGGGAAAAAAATCGGCTGAATATTTCAAAGTCGGCTTTGCGGGAATTTCACTCATGTTTTCCTTGTTGGATTTTATAGGAAATTTCTATAACGCGAATAAAACAAAAAGAAATCCAAACGATGACTTAGAGAAATTACTACAAAATGAAATGTCCAAAATAAATCCGAATTATTCCTTGAATTGTGCTCGATTAAAAGATTTAAGAAATGTTGTAATACATTCTCAAATGGTAAGTAAAGGCACTAAATTATTGCCAGGGAAAGACGTTAAGCATTTACATTTAAAAATAATTGGCGAAGATCTTAATATAAATTTATATCAATTTAGAGTGGATTTAGAATTGCTGATACATGAATTTACGAATGTATTTAATGAAAGCAAATACAAAAATGCAATAGATGTTTATAATGAATTAAGAAAAAATGGCAATTTACCGTAGAACCGCTGCTTCCGCCTTCGCTTAGGCTACGGCGGATAGATGCTACGGCTCAATGATGCAAACATGGCTGAGCAGCAGCAAGCAGCCGCTTTACGGATACCTTTGCGGGCGGACGGTGGCACAACGCAAAACAATCTAATTTGACTTTATACTGTGTTACTGTTATACTGTATTACTGTAAAAACAAGTAAAAAGGAGATTGAGACATGAAAAAGAAGATAATCCCGGTAGGCAAACGGGGAGTGCTTTACATGCCCAAGGAGATATTAAAGGAATTCCACGTAAACGAAGGCGATTACATGGAGGTTTACGGGACAAAGGACGGGATTGTCCTGAAACCCAAGACGCTGGTTGACAAGGATCAGGCGTGGTTTAGGACAGAGACGTGGCAGAAAGACGAGCGGGAAGCAGATGAGGATATTAAACATGGAAGAATAACCAAGGTTAAGGGGCTTAAAGCAGCGTTAAAACACCTGGATAATTTAGAGAAAAAATGAATTTCATATTCAGCAAGAAATTTGACAAAAAGTACATCAAGTTGCCGGAAGAAATAAGAAAGATGTTTAAAGAAAAGCTGGCCTTGATGATTCAAAATAAGAATCATCCTTAGCTGCGCATAAAGAAAATGCAGGGGCACGGAGATATTTATGAAGGCAGTATTACAATGAAATACAGGTTTACTTTTGAATATATTGAGGATGGCGTTTCATTTAGAAATGTCGGTAATCACGACGAAACGCTTAATAATCCATAAAAGGAAGGTATCTATCATGCCCCTAATCAAAATCCACACCCAAAAAGGCAAGGCAAAACAGGTCAGGCAGGCGATAATGGACGGCGTGCACAAGGCGCTGGTGTCCGCGTTCAAGATACCGGTCACGGACAGGACCATACTGCTTACCGAGTACCCGAAAGAACATTTCAGCGGCAGGAATGAAAACTTCACTATTGTGGAGATTACGGCCTTCGCAGGCCGCAGTAAAGACGCGAAGAGGCAGTTATATAAGGAAATCGTGGATAATATCAGCGTAACCACAAAATTAAAGAAGGAAGATGTATTTATCATAGTAAATGACATATCCAAGGAAAATTGGGGAATACGTGGAGGCCAGATGGCCAGCGAAGTGGATATAGGATTTAAGGTTGATATATAATTTAAAAAAATTATTTCCGGTGATGTGCTATAATAAATATTATAGATATATAATTTATAACATTTGCAAGGGAAAGGGCTAAATATGAAAAAAATAATTATTTCATTACTCATGGCTTTTATGTACTTTTCTGCGCAGGCCGCGATTACCGGCGCGCAGAATGACAATGAAGCCGCTTTTTTCGAGGGAAAGAAAAAGATAGCGTCATGGACATTCAACGCTGACGGAAGCATACAGGCCATGGGCAGGCCGATAACGGGGGAAGTGAAGGTTTATTACGCAAAAGGCGACAAGCAAAGGTTTGTAACATATAAGCTCAAGGACAGCGTTATTGAGGACGGCACTTATGTTTGGGCTTATACAAGCGGCGAACCTGCCGGGGAGGAAACATTTAAAGACGGCAGGAAGGAAGGTGTCTTCAAGTTTTTATATAAGAACGGCAAGGTCTCATATGAAGGCGCTTACTCAAAAGGAAGGAAGGACGGTGTGTTTAAAAAGTATTATGAAAAAGGAGGGCTGGCTGAGTCGGCAACCTATAAGAACGGGATTATGGAAGGTGAGCTCAACCTGTATTTCCCGTCAGGAGCCATAAAGGAGAAATACAATTACCTTAACAATAAAAGGCACGGGACATACCAGCAGTATTTTGAATCCGGCACCATTAAGATGGAAGGCAATTATAAGAACGGCCTGCGGGAAGGCGCGTTTTTCAAGTACTTTGAATCAGGTGAGGAAGCCGGGATAGTAAGATATAAAAACGGTATTATTGAGTCGGGCAGTGAGGAAGAAGAAACTGAAGAAGAAGTCAGCACGGAATAGATGAAAACTGCGGGAAATTACGGTGTTAAAAAAGTTGCCACTGTTTGCGGCGTATTCCTGGCGCTTTGGTCAATAATAAGCTGCGGAAAGGAAAACCCCGCCGGCTCAGCCAGGATAATTACCGCCACATATACCCATACCCCGACCATAACCATGACTCCGACGATAACTATGACACCTGCCTTATACGTTGAATTTGCGGGCGGAGGTATGGTTGACGCCGAAATTCAGGAACTCCTTTTATGGATACCTGTGAGCGCCACGGGATTTGGTGTAAGGCTTAAATATAACGACGCAAACGGAAGGCCCTTTACCGGGGCGGCAATTGACGTTGACGGGAATACTTTAACAGACAGCGATTCAAGAGGAGAGTACCTATATTACACACTGAACAAAACCTATTCGCCTGGCGACACGGTTAACTTTAATATCGCAACAGGGCTGGGGAACATTTCAGCGGCCCTTGTAATGCCTGACAGCGCTATTGCTACGGCGCCGGCAAGGGGAGCGGTTCTTAATCCCGATACTGATAACAGTGTGTGTTGGTATTATCCGGGGAATCAGCCGTCTGAAGTGAGCGTTGCTGTCGCGGGAAATATAAACGGCGCGCAGGCTTATGTTGATGTCGTACTTCCTGGCAGCGCGAGGAATTTCACTATTCCCGCAGGCACATTGCCTGAACATGCGGATGAATTATATTTGATTGTAGGCGGGATAAATTATACAACAATGTCAGGCGTTGAACCGTGGTCAAATTCATTTAATGTGAGGAACGGGACAGCGGTAATAATCAGCACGCAGTAGAAAAATTAAAAAAATTTGTGGTAAATCAGAAAAAAATACAATAAAAAGCCATAAAGAGCCTTTAAAATAAGGCGTTTTTTATGCCTTAAAAATAATAAAAAAAAGTGAAAATATTTGTGTTTTTTTCCTTGACAAATTTTGATTAATCTTGTATAACTATATCACGGCTTAAAAGCCAACATTTAAAAGATGATAGTTCTTAAAAAGCAATAGAATGCGATAGGGAGATTTTGCGCTATTTTTAAGGCGTTGGAAAAAGCACTTGTCAGAGCAAGGCTTTCTTAGAAACGCGGGAAAATCCAGCAATTCAATAGATGCGACCTAGTTAAGGAAAATCGAAAAAAATTCCTTAGGGATATTTTTTTCTAAAAATATGTCCCGAAAAGCCTTAATGGCTTCGGCACATGCCGGTAAAAAGGCAAAAATTGTCCCGTAAAAATCGCCTGGCGATTCCGGGATTGAAAAAAGTTCTTTAACATAACATACAGTGAGAAATAAGATTGAGTTTCGCCTTGAGGCAGAATCAATAGTTCATTGGAGAGTTTGATTCTGGCTCAGGACAAACGTTGGCGGCGTGCCTAATACATGCAAGTCGAACGGAACTGCAGTAGCAATATTGCAGTTTAGTGGCAAACGGGTGAGTAATGCATGGGTAACGTTCACCAAAGACCGGGACAACAGCCCGAAAGGGTTGCTAATACCGGATGTGGTTATGGAAGCCCAAGCTTCTATAATTAAACGATGGCCTCTACTTGTAAGCTATCGCTTTGGAATCGGCCCATGTCCAATTAGCTAGTTGGTGAGGTAATGGCTCACCAAGGCTCCGATTGGTAGCCGGTCTGAGAGGATGTACGGCCACACTGGGACTGAGACACGGCCCAGACTCCTACGGGAGGCAGCAGTAGGGAATCTTCCACAATGGGCGAAAGCCTGATGGAGCGACGCCGCGTAGAGGATGAAGGTCTTCGGATTGTAAACTCTTTTCGTTTGGGAACAAGTGTATCCGCGTGAATAATGCGGGTATTTGATGGTACCAAAGGAAGAAGCTACGGCTAACTCTGTGCCAGCAGCCGCGGTAATACAGAGGTAGCGAACGTTGTCCGGATTTACTGGGCGTAAAGGGATCGTAGGTGGTCGGATTAGTCAGATGTGAAATCGTACTGCTCAACAGTACAACCGCATTTGATACTGTCCGGCTTGAGTGCAGGATGGGTAAATGGAATTTCCGGTGTAGCGGTGAAATGCGTAGATATCGGAAAGAACACCCGTGGCGAAGGCGGTTTACTGGCCTGCAACTGACACTGAGGATCGAAAGCCAGGGGAGCAAACGGGATTAGATACCCCGGTAGTCCTGGCTGTAAACG
>CAYNMZ010000028.1:8024-16574 GCA_964398505.1 uncultured Spirochaetia bacterium | reverse complement strand
TTTCCGTATAGCTTTAACTGTTGAGGAACCGGTAATAAAGGAAGCGCTTGAACGGTTTAAGCGGATTAAGGTATAAATGGCAAAAGTTTATCTGTCGCTGGGAAGTAATCTTGGCGACAAGACAGGAAATATGCTGAAGGCAGTTGCTATGCTG
This sequence comes from uncultured Spirochaetia bacterium, assembly GCA_964398505.1. GTDB lineage: Bacteria > Oederibacteriota > PGYV01 > PGYV01 > CAYNMZ01 > CAYNMZ01. Next base: position 16,420 of record CAYNMZ010000028.1, on the reverse strand, counting down.
GATAGGTCCGGAATCAGGGTAATGGAAATGTCGTCTATTTACCTGACGGAACCGGTTGGCCCAAGGCAGCCGTTTTTTCATAATGCGTGTGTTTTTGCTTATACCGGCCTGGCCCCGCTTGCGTTGCTTGAGAAAATAAAAACGATAGAAATACAATTAGGCAGAAAAAAGAACGGCAAATGGGCTCCAAGAATTATAGATATTGACATACTTTTTTATAATAATATAATACTATTGAAAGAGAATCTGACTATTCCGCATCCTGAAATTGAAAAAAGAAAATTTGTTTTAATGCCGCTATGCGAGCTTGCGCCGGGATTAAGGCATCCTGTTACAGGGATGACGGTCTTGGCGATGAAAAAAAGCCTTATATCCGGAAAAAAAGCCTTAAAGCTGGAGTTTAAATGAATGATTTTCACTATATAGCCATAGAGGGCGTGCTTGGCGTTGGCAAGACCTCTTTTGCCAAACAACTGGCCCAGGACCTGTCGGCCAAACTTGTTCTTGAGGAAGTAGATAATAACCCGTTCCTTGACCGTTTTTACAAGGACATGAAGGGACACGCCTTGCAGACGCAGCTTTTTTTTCTTTTGAGCCGGGCGCGTCAGCAGGAACCGCTCAGCCAGATGGACCTGTTTTCGCGTCGCATAGTCGCGGATTACCTGATAGAAAAGGACAGGATATTTGCTTATGTTACTCTTGATGAGAATGAACTGGCATTGTATGAAAAAATATTTTCCGTCGTAGTTAATGAGGGAAAGATGCTCAAGCCGGATCTTGTTGTTTACCTGCAGGCGAGCGTTGAGATTCTGCTTGAACGGATAAAAAGGCGCGGGCGGGTATTTGAAAAGAATATACCAAAGGATTACATTCATAATCTCACACAGGCATATAATCATTATTTTTCGCATTTTACTGGCTGTCCTCTTGTGATTGTAAACACCGATGATGTTGACTTTGTTAATGACAGGACGGCATATAAGAATATAAAGGATTTTATTATGTCCGTAAAGGGCGGTATCAACTATTATACGCCGCGAAAGGGATAAAAATGCACAATGTGAAAAGCCTGGCAGATATGAAGAGGCGTCGTGCAAAAATAGTCATGCTTACAGCGTATGACTTCCTTTTTGCCTCACTGGTGGAGAAGTCAGGCGCAGATATAGTGCTTTGCGGTGATTCTCTTGGAATGGTATTTAACGGGCATAACACAACTATACCTGTAACCATGGATGAGATGATATATCATGCAAAGGCAGTGCGCCGTGGCGCTCCGGAAACTTTTCTTGTTGTGGATATGCCATTTATGTCTTATCAGGCTTCCAAATCACAGGCTGTTAAGAATGCCGGTAGGATAATGAAGGAAACCGGAGCGCAGGCGGTCAAGATAGAGGCCGGAACCTGGGCGGCGCCGACGGTAAAGGCCATTGTTATGGCGGGTATCCCGGTAATGGGCCATATAGGAACAATGCCGCAGTCTGTAAACAGGTATGGCGGATATTTGGTGAGCGCCGCTGACGATAAAGGTAAAAAAGAGCTTGTGGAAGACGCGCGCGCCATTGAAGCTGCGGGCGCGTTTTGTATCGTTATGGAAAAGGTAAAGTCAGAAGCTGCAGTTCAAGTTACAAAAATCTTGTCAATACCTACAATAGGGATAGGCGCAGGGCCGTCATGTGACGGCCAAGTGCTTGTCACGTATGATTTACTTGGTTTTTTTGAGGAATTTAACCCGAAATTCGTAAAAAAATACGATAATATGTCGACAAGGGCCATAAAAGCAATGAAAAAATTCGCGATGGAAGTTAAGTCCGGAAAATTTCCCGGCCAAAGGAAATATTGAGAGAGTCATGAAAATAATAAATTCAGTTGAGGAAATGCGGGAATATTGCCGCAGGACCAGGCAGAGGAAGCATAAGCTGGGTTTTGTGCCAACAATGGGCGCACTACATGACGGCCATCTGTCGCTTGTTAAAGCGGCGTCCGTTGAAAATGACAGGGTGGCTGTCAGCATATTCGTAAATCCGGCACAGTTCGGCCCGAACGAGGATTTCTCAAAATACCCAAGGGACCTGAAAAAAGACATGCGGCTTCTTAAGGAAACAAGGTCAGTTGACTGCGTTTTTACTCCTGATGAAGCGCAAATGTATCCGGAGGGATATGCTTCATATGTAAATGTAGAGTCTGAAATTACTGCAATAATGTGCGGGGTCTCAAGGCCGGGTCATTTCAAAGGCGTAGCAACCATAGTAGCCAGACTGCTTAACATAATCTGGCCGGACACTCTTTATCTAGGCCAGAAGGACCTTCAGCAGGCTGCTGTTATAAAAAAAATGGCCTCTGACTTAAACTACGGCGTGAGTGTAGTTATATGCCCGATTATCAGGGAAAAGGACGGGCTGGCAATGAGCTCAAGAAACATATATCTTACTCCGGAGCAGCGTAACAGCGCGGCAGGCATATACGCTTCCCTGAAAATGGCGGAAAGCATGATAAGGCTTGGCGAGGACGACCCTGAGACGGTGATTAAGGAAGTGAAGAGGAAAATAAGGGAAAGCGGGATGGAGCCGGATTACGCCGAAATTGTGGATCCTGAAACTCTGGAAAAAAAAGAACGGATAACAGGCGCTGCTGCCGTGGCTGCGGCGGCTTACGCGGGAAAAACAAGGCTGATAGACAATATAATTGTTGATACAGCCCGGTAGGAGAGGCTTAAAAAACAAGGAGGAAGGAAATGCTTGTTGAAATGCTCAAGTCCAAGATACACAGGGCAGTGGTTACAGACAAAAACCTTGAATACGAGGGGAGCATTACCATAGACTGTTCCCTGATGGCCGCCGCCGGCATAGCGGAGAACGAGAAAGTTCATGTCCTGAACCTGAACAACGGCGCGCGTTTTGAAACCTACGTGATAAAAGGCAAAAAAGGCTCAGGTGAAATCTGCGTCAACGGCGCGGCCGCAAGGCTCGCTGAAGAGGGCGACAGGGTCATAATAGTTTCTTACGGCCTGATCGAAGCGGGGGAAGCCGGAATCCACAGGCCTAAAATAGTAAAGGTCGGGTCCCTGAACAGGATCCTGAAGAAAGGGTGAAACATGGAAGCAAGGAAGAAAAAACTCGGAATAATAGGCTGCGGCAACATAGGGAATGAAATAGCCGCGGCTGTTGACAAAGGCGACATTAATGTGGAACTTTACGCCTGCTATGACAGCGATAAGAAGAAATACGATGCTTTATGCGCGAAAAACGGCCGCTGTAAGCCGCTTTTTCTTGAGCCTGAGCAGCTGATGAAAGCCTGCGACCTGGTAGTGGAATGCGCGGTAAAATCGGCGGTTCGGGGTTACTTTGAATCTGCCATAAGGAACAACAGGGACATAATGTTCCTGAGCGCCGGGGGAGTGCTTGACTGCATGGACCTGCTGGAAGAGGCGAAAAGAAAAATGATAAACATATATGTCCCCTCGGGCGCTGTCGTGGGCATAGACGGGCTTGATGCCGCCATGTACAGCGGGTTGAGGAACGTCACGCTTATAACAAGGAAGCCGCCGAAGGCTTTCAAGGGCAACGAGTGGCTGGAGAAGAAAAAGATAGACCTTGACTCGCTTACGACTGAAACAGTGGTGTTTGACGGCTCGGCCAGGGAAGCTGTTGAGGCATTTCCGGCAAATGTCAATGTCGCGGCTACACTCAGCATAGCCGGGATCGGGCCTGACAGGACAAGGGTAAAAGTTGTTGTTGACCCTTTCATCAATTCAAACATGCATGAAATAGTCGTTGAAGGAGATTTCGGCAGGTTCAGGGTAATATCCGAGAACCTTCCTTCGCCGAACAATCCCAAGACCAGCTACCTTACGGCGCTGTCCGTGATAGTCATGATAAAGAAGATTGTGGAGCCTATACATATAGGCACTTAAGAGGGGAAAATGCTAGAAAGAAAAGGGAAAATTCTTGCGGGCCAGGCCGCTTTATATACCGTGCTTGCCGCTGGGCTCGCTGTTATCTGGCTGTCATCCCTTTTCTTTACCAGGTCCATAAAGGAAGAAAACACAATAAAGGAACTTGAAAAAAACCTGGCCCAGGCAGCCAAGGAAATTGAAAGCAGGCTGTTTACCAATCCCGACAATTCAGCGGCCGTGGTGCTGGCCGATCCCAGGACAGCGTCCATACTCCTTGAGGATAGCAAGGCTGTACCGCCGGAGTTCATTGAAGTCCTTGAGGCCATAAGAGCGCCAATTTCAGCCGACATAGTCTATGTCATGAATGAAAAGGGCGACGTCGTGGCCTCGACATCCTACAGGCATGACGACCTCACGGGAAAAAATTACTCTTTCCGGCCGTATTTCACCGAGGCAATTAAGGGGAAGCGGCACAGTTACGCGGGCCTTGGCGTTACCACAAACAGGCGCGGCATTTACTTTTCTTATCCTGTATATTCCGGGGACAGGACAAGGCCCAGGGGCGTTCTGGTGGTAAAAGCAGGACTTGAACCGGCTGACCAAATCCTGTCAAGGTTCACTCAGCCGGCCGTTCTTATATCGCCTGAAGGCGTGATTTTCTCATCAAACAGGAAAGAACTGCTGTTTACCTCGGTTATTGATATTCCTGCGGCTTCGCTTGAACGCATAAGGAAGGAAAACCAGTTCGCCGGAACCGAGATAAGGAAGGCTCCTGTCACAAATTCTTTCGCGTCAACGGAGGAATACCTTGAGGGAATAAGGCACTATTGCGTGAGGAAGGAACTGTCAAGGAAGGGCTGGAGCGTCGTGCTGTGCGAAAAGTCGGATTCTGTCGCCGAACTTACCGTAACGCAGAGGAATTCCTTTATAGCCGCGGTCAGCGCGGTGTCGATACTTTTTACGCTTATCATGATACTTCTGCTTGCGAGGCTGTCCGCGGAAGCTGTCCGCCAGTCTGAAATGAACTACAACGAGATATTCAATTCGGTCAATGACGCTATTTTCATACATGACGCTTCTACGGGAAAGATAATTGATGTAAACAACAAAATGCTGGAAATGTACGGCTGCGCCAGGGAACAGGCGCTTTCCGCGGCTCCTTCAACAACCAGCTTTGAGGAAGACCCTGAAAATAAGGCAATGGAATATATGCGGAAAGCGGCCCGGGGCGAGCCGCAGGTATTTGAGTGGAAGGCAAAGCGCGTTGACAACGGGGCCGAGCTTACGGTTGAAGTGAGCTTAAAGCGAGCGCGTATAAGCGGCAGGGACGTGATTATAGCCGTAGTCCGCGACATAGCTGAGAGGAAAAAAGCGCACGATGAGCTAAAAAGGTCAAATGAGGAGCTGCAGCAGTTTGCGTATATAGTGTCGCATGATTTGAAAGAGCCGCTGCGAATGGTAAAAAGTTATGTGGAACTGCTGGAGAGGCGCTACAAGGACAAATTGGACCAGCCGGCCAATGACTTTATACATTTTGCCGTAGACGGCGCGAAAAACATGGAGACCCTGATAAACGACATACTTGAATACTCGCGCGTTGGCAGCAGGCAGGTGAATATCTCTTCGGTTGACACGGGAGCCCTTGTAACGGAAATCATGGAGTTTCTTAAGATACTTATTTTAGACTCAGGCGCAAAGATTGAGGTGTCAAAACTGCCCGTTGTGTCAGCGGACGGGAATGCCTTGCGACAGGTTTTTCAAAACCTTATTGAGAACGCCATAAAATTCAGCGATGGTGAACATCCAATCGTAAAAATTGACGCGGCTTACTTTCAGGGTTTCTGGAAATTCTGCGTAAGGGATAACGGTATCGGAATAGACAGCAGATATTTTGACAAGATATTTGAAGTGTTCAAGCGGCTACATTCAAGGGCTAAATACCCAGGAACAGGGATCGGCCTTGCTATATGCAAGAAAATAATTGAACGCCACGGCGGGAAGATATGGGTGGAATCGGAAGGCGAAGGCAGGGGCGCGGCTTTTTTCTTTACGATGCCGGTGTAAAAATGAGAAGCGGCTATTATTGACAAAATGCGGCATGTCCGTATAATATGTCGGTAAAAGCGATTATAAAGGAGCTGTGAATGTACGCGATAGAAGCTTTGAACCTGGTAAAGACCTACAAGGCGCTTGATTTCTGGAAAAATGACCGAAATACAGCGGTCGCGGGTGTAAGCTTGAACGTGAAATCCGGCGAGGTATTCGGGCTTTTGGGCTTAAACGGCGCCGGCAAGACAACGCTCATGAAAATGCTGCTCGGCCTTTTATACCCGACATCGGGTTCAATAAAAATACTCGGCGGAAACATTCAGGATAACCGTATACGGGGCAGGGTGGGATACCTTTCCGAACTCCCGTATTTCCCGAAGTACCTGAAAGCGCGCGAGATACTTGAGTATTTCTCGGAAATATTCGGCCTGCCTGCGGGCACCAGGAAAACAAGGATACATGAAGTGCTGGAACTTGTGGGGCTGAAGGGCAGGGAAAATACCAGGATAAAAGGATTCTCAAAAGGCATGCAGGGACGGCTGGCGCTTGCCTCGGCCATAATAAACGACCCTGACCTGCTTTTCCTTGACGAGCCGATGTCAGGACTGGACCCGCTGGGTTACAAGGAGACGAGGGATATAATAATAAGCCTGAACAAGAGGGGCAAGACGATATTTTTCAATTCGCACATACTTAGCGAGGTTGAAAAGGTATGCGACATGGTGGCGGTGCTGCACAAGGGCGTCCTGCTTGACGTGAGAAAGGCCGCGGACGTGAGGAAGAAATACGGTGACATGGAATCGTATTTTGTGTCGCTTGTTAAGGGAGGGGCGGCCTGATGAGAAGGGTTATGGCTGTGGCTGAGTACATTTTCAAGCAGAGCTTCAGGAACAGGATACTGAATATACTGATAATATTCGCGGTCTTCGCAATCGGGTTCTCACTTGTGGTGAGCGAGCTGGCGCAGGAATCCGAGATAAAGATGATAACCGACTTCGGGCTCTTTGCCATATCCATTTTTGCTTTCCTTACGCTGGTCCTGTCAATAACAGTGCAGATGTTCGAGGAGACTGAGCTGAAGACGCTGCTGGTGGTCATGGTCAAGCCCATAAAAAGGCATGAATACATAGCAGGCAAGTTCATAGGCATTGCCGGAATGATACTTATGAATGTGATTCTTATGCTCGCGACGCTCATGCTTATCCTGAAATACAAGGGAGCTGACCCGTGGAACATACAGCTTATAGTGTCGGCGGGGTCTTCTTTCCTGGCGGCGTCCATCCTGACAGCGGCCGCCATGCTGCTTTCCGTGATATCGACATCGGTGCCCGGCTGTGTAATATTCCTGTTCTTCGTGTACGTGCTTGGGCACCTGACCGTGCACCTGAAATCAATGGCCCAGGGCATGGAAAACGGCGCGGCCAGAATCGCCATTGACTTCATATATTACGCGTTCCCGAACCTGGAACTGTTCAATTTGAAGGACAAGATTTATTCCCCCGAAGGCCTTTTTTCGGGATATTACCTGTCCCTCATGCTGGGGTACGCGGCGGCCTACTCGGCCGTCCTTCTGCTTGCGGCTTCCATGATATTTGAGAAAAAGGAGTTTTATTGATGCGTCAGCCCGGCGGCGCCACTGCCATAAAGCTTTTCTTTATGGCATGCCTTGCCGCGTGCGCGGTTTTACTGAATTCACTTGCCACGTCAAAGGTCTTTGAGACACAGCCGAAGTGGTATTTCCTGACTCCCCATTCATACAAAAAATTCTCGCACATACTCGGTGTCGGGTTCGGCTACAGGGCGCTGCTTGCGGATTTTGAGTACATAAACTTCCTGCAGTATTACGGCAACAGGGAACACATGGAAGATAAGTTCCCGAAGCTCTATGAGATGATAAACGACATAACGGACGCTGACCCGCATTTTGCCTTTGCCTACACATATGGCAGCGCCATACTCGGCTTTAACTTAAAAAGGCACGATGAAGCGATAGCGCTTATAAAAAAGGGTCTTGAATATAACCCGTCTTTCTGGAAACTGCGATTTTACCTTGCGGCAATCACGTATAATGAGCTGGATGACAAGGAAAACTACGTGAAATACCTTGAGGAAGCTCTGAAATTCAATGACCGGCCGGCCATGATAGAGACATTGCTGGGCAACATTTACGAGCAGTATAAGCCCGCGGACTTTTGCGCCGAATACTGGGTATGGGTATATAAGAACACTTCGGACGCGCGGAACAGGGATTTTGCGTATAAAAGAATTTTGGCCATAATTGAATCCGGGAGATTGAAAAATCCAGGAAAAATCAGGCTATAATACAGTAAACAAAGTCCAAAAATCATAAACCATAATCCATAAAACTCAAGAACCGGGGTGTATACCGGCTGTTAAGAATAGGGAATCTGAAGGACATCGTATACACTCTTATACACATATTCCATTTCCGAGT
>CAYNMZ010000028.1:0-7924 GCA_964398505.1 uncultured Spirochaetia bacterium | reverse complement strand
TAGGGAATCTGAAGGACATCGTATACACTCTTATACACATATTCCATTTCCGAGTCAAGATTTCTCATGTCTTTGATAGTCGAATCTAAAACAACAGGCGGAAGCATAGCGATTGTCTTTGAAATACCCGGGATCTTCAGTTTTGCTATTTGTAAAGGGGTTTGGTTCTCTTTGTAAGTGTTAGGCCTGATAAGATTGAACCAAAGCGTATAGGTATTAGTTTTTTCCAGAAAGATTTTCATTCCTCTAAATGTCTCAATGTCAAAGAACTCTGTTTCCTCAAGGTTGTGAAATGTCTCGACATCGGCCTGAAACCTGTGCGCGGCAAGAGGGATGGTTGAGTGACGGGCGCCATAAGAAAGGATTGTTTTAGTGAACTGGGACAAATCTTTTGCGTCAGGCGCTCCAATGAATTCTGAGCCGTTGTCTGTTTGTATTGTAACCTTGGAAAGTTCAATGCCATGAGCTTTTAAATGCTCAAAAACATATTTAATGAACAACACTGCGTTTGTGAGGGATTTTTCGTAAGAAAAGGCCCAAAAGGTCAGGCCTGACGTTACGTCTCTTGCCGTGAACTGATAAACCGGAAGTCTGTAAAAACGCATAAAAAGGTAATAATTTGGTATATCATTCAGGTATTTTACGTCAACGCATATCTGCTGGAACAAATCCCAGAGCCGCTTAACGCCGCGCAGATTTTGTTTTGTTATGTGCTTCTTGATACGTTTCCTTGGTTTGAAACCAGCTTCTTTGCATATCTTCCTGATTGTGTCCGGGCACGGCTTGAGATTGGCGAGGATTTTCATTTGCTCGGCGCCAATATGTTTATATTTGTGTTTTGCGGCAATAACCTGATCCTTAACTTCTTTTGGAGTCTCTAATGGGGACCTGTGAGGCCTTCGGGACATGGATTCCAAGCCTGCGTAGCCGTGTTTTTCGTATCTTTTAACCCATTTATATACTGTTTTTCTGGTGGTGCTAAAAACCCTGGCTGTTAACATCACATTTTTGTGTTCCTTGTAGTGCCAGACCATACGCATTCTGAGCAATTTTTTGTCTTTACAGTTCAGGATCATGGTGTAGTATTGTATTGGACACATCGCGGCCTCCTCTACAGGTTTTTGTTCTCGACAAACAAAATATCCCATAGAATGCCAGGTGTGTCCACTATTTGCCTCCTTTCTTTAATATTCGTATTAATCTTAAATACCGTTCTTTTCCAAGGATTTTCAGCTTTGCCAAGTGTGTACGATGTCTATCCTCATTCCCACCGGCTGTTAAGAATTCCCTTTTCAAAGAGGCTGTTTGGCGGTATAATCATTAGCTACTTTCTATTGTTCCGCATAAAAACATTCAAATGGAGACGGCATGGCGAAATACATTGATATAAAGGGCGCGAGGGAGCATAACCTTAAGAACATCGACATTAAAATACCGCGTGACAAGCTTGTGGTAATAACCGGGGTATCAGGCTCGGGCAAGTCGTCTCTCGCGTTCGACACCATGTACGCGGAAGGGCAGCGCCGCTACGTGGAATCCCTTTCAGCTTATGCCAGGCAGTTCCTGGGCCAGATGCAAAAACCCGATGTTGACTCAATAGAGGGGCTTTCGCCGGCTATCGCCATAGAGCAGAAAAGCGCGGGTTCAAACCCAAGGTCTACGGTCGGAACGATAACCGAGATTTACGATTATTTCCGCCTGCTTTACGCGCGCATAGGCGTGCCTTACTGCCCGAATGACGGCGCCCCGATAAAGTCCCAGACTGTCCAGCAGATAGCGGACAGGGTAATGCAAATGCCTGAGACGTCAAAAATACAGGTCCTGGCGCCTGTTGTGCAGGGCAGGAAGGGCGAATACTCAAAGCTTTTTGAACGCGTCAAAAAGGAAGGTTTCCTGCGCGTCCGCGTTGACGGCAAGGTGCTTTCGCTTGATGAAAAAATAACAATGGACAAGAATAAGAAGCACAGCGTGGAAGTTGTGGTGGACAGGCTTGTCTTAAAGGACACTGACAAAAAAAGGCTGACCCAGTCGCTGGAACTTGCCATAAAGATTGGCGAGGGAGTTGTGATTATAAATGACCTTGGGGCCGGCGTTGATACGCTGTTTTCGGAGAAACTTTCCTGCTCAAAATGCGGTTTTTCAATGACAAAACTGGAGCCAAGGATGTTTTCCTTCAACAGCCCGTTCGGGGCCTGCCCTGAATGCATGGGAATCGGAAGCAGGGTGGAGGTTGACGAAAAACTGGTGGTCAATGAGGAATTGAGCCTCAATGAAGGGGCCATAAAGCCGTGGTCCAACCAGGACAGCTATTACTGGCACATGCTCACAGGGCTTGCCAGGCATATGGACTTTTCGCTGGGCACTCCTTACAGGAAACTGCCCGAAAAAGTGAAGAAAGCCATAATGTACGGGGTTAATGACAAGATAGAATTTCACTATAAGAGCACAGCCACAGACTGGAAGCATCTTGGCGGGTTTGAAGGCGTGATACCTTTCCTTGAGCGCAGGTACAAGGAAACGGAGACCGAAAGGATAAGGGACGACATATTCGCCAAGTACATGGAGGAAAGGGAGTGCAGCGCATGCCATGGAAGACGGCTTAAACCCGAAGCCCTGTCCGTGCTTGTGGGCGGAAAGTCAATAATTGAGGCAACGTCTATGTCCATAGAAAAATGCTCTGAATTCTTTGACTCGCTGGAACTGTCAAAAAAGGACGAATTTATAGCCCGCCAGGTCTTAAAGGAAATAAAAGGAAGGCTGAAGTTTCTCGTGAATGTCGGGCTTTCCTACCTTACGCTTGACAGGAAAGCAGCGACTCTCTCAGGCGGCGAATTCCAGCGCATACATCTTGCCACACAGCTTGGTGTGGGGCTTGTAGGCGTGCTTTATATACTTGACGAACCCAGCATAGGCCTGCACCAGCGTGACAACCAGAAGCTTCTTAACACATTAAAGACGCTCAGGGACATGGGCAATACGGTAGTGGTCGTCGAGCACGACGAGGAAACCATGCTCAACGCCGACCATATTATAGATATGGGCCCTGGCCCGGGCGTGCACGGCGGCGAGATAGTGGTTGAGGGCGGGCTTGAAGACATACTGAAGCATAAAACGTCGCTGACGTCAAAATACCTTAATAACAAGACCAAGATAACCATAGAACACAAGCCCAGGGAATTCTCGGGTGTGCTTGAAATAAACGGATGCACAATAAACAACCTCAAAAACATAGACGTTAAGATACCGCTCGGCGCTTTTGTGAGCGTGACTGGGGTCTCCGGATCCGGAAAATCGTCGCTGATAGCAGAGACGCTGTACCCGGCGCTTATGTACGAGGTTTACCGCGGCAGCCACAGGCCAAAAGGATACAGGGAAATTAAAGGCTGGCAGAATATTGAGAAGATAATAGAGATAGACCAGTCGCCCATAGGCAGGACGCCCCGCTCAAACCCTGCCACTTATACAGGGGTATTTACCGAGATCAGGGATTTGTTCGCGAATACCAAAGAGGCAAAAATGCGCGGCTATGAACCCGGCAGGTTCAGCTTCAATGTAAAAGGCGGAAGGTGCGAGGCCTGCGGCGGAGACGGAATAATAAAGATTGAGATGCACTTCCTGCCCGACGTTTACGTACCGTGCGAGGAATGCGGGGGCAAAAGATACAACAGGGAAACGCTGGAAGTCCTTTACAAGGATAAAAACATTTCAGAAGTCCTTAACATGCGCGTTGAAGAGGCGCTGGGTTTCTTTGAGAACATACCTTCGGCCAAAAGGATACTGTCGACGCTTGACGAGGTGGGGCTGGGCTATATAAAGCTCGGCCAGTCAGCCACGACACTGTCCGGCGGCGAAGCGCAAAGGGTAAAGTTGTCCTCTGAGCTGCAGAAAAGGAGCGGCGGCAAGTCATTTTACATACTGGACGAACCCACGACCGGCCTGCATTTTGCGGATATTGAAAAGCTTTTGACCGTCTTAAACAGGCTCGTGGAATACGGAAATACTGTTGTCGTCATAGAACACAACCTGGATGTCATCAAGAACTCGGATTATATAATTGACTTGGGCCCCGAGGGCGGGGACAAGGGCGGCTATATCGTGGCCCAGGGCACGCCTGAGGAAATAATAAGGAACAAGAAGTCATACACGGGCGAGTACCTGTGCAGGCATATGGGAAGGTTAAAGTGCTGAAATCGGCAGGTAAAGGCCGCGCGCTTTAATTCCTCACCGGGATAGCCAAATAAAAGCTTCTATACATTTTCTCAAGATGGTTTGTCCTGAAAACCGGTTGCCTTGAAAAGCCTGTATGATATAATCATTTTTGAGGGAAAGGAGAATGAATGAAAAGGAACCTGTTGATAATATTACCTGTTTTACTGTGTTTTTTTGCCTCATTCCTGTCCGCTCACACAATACAGAATCCCGCGAACAAGATAGACATATCACTCGGCCTCATGCAGACAAGAGCAACGGGCTTCCAGGCGCAGGGGCTTTTTAACGTAAATGAGGGTTTTTATATTGGCATAAGGTTTGACGGCGGCGCTGAATTCAGCCATTATTCGGCTGTATCAAGGACTCTTGAAGCGGCCCATCAGACCGATTATTCGGCGGTATCACTGCTGCTTGGCGTACAATTCGGAAATTTCAATGAGCGTTTCAACGTATTCTTTAACATAATGCCGGGTTTCGCGTTCGCGGCCAGGAAAACAGGCATTGGCGACAATCCCGGCTATGTGGGCCCGAACGTAAGCTCTGTTTACGCGAATGAGGAACTGTCATTCTTCGCGCCTGCGGCAGAGATCGGTTTCAACTGCCAGCTGACCCAACAGCTTATATTATCGCTGGGGTGGCAGGCCAGGCTTGTCTCAATCAGCGACGCTTACTGGGACCATAATATGTGGTTTATCAAGCTTTCAGAAACAGACGGCCTCTCGCTTACGATTCCGTGCAGGCTGAGCTGGAGGTTTTAGGTGAAAATTTCAAATTTCAAATTACAAATCTCACATTATATAAGGGTGCTGTTAGTGTCAGTTGTTTTGCCGGTTTTGGCTGTTTCAGTCGCTTATGCGGTGAATGAAAATTCCGTTCAAAAGGCATCCTCAAAGCAGCAGTTTGACCTGGCCGCAAAAGCCATGAAAGCAGGCATGATACTTGAGAAAGCAGGGGAATACAAGAAGGCGTTCAGGGAGTATTCAAAAATCATTGACGCGAAGATTAATTACCCGCAGGTCCATAAGCGGCTGGCTGCCTGCTATATGGCTTTCAAACAATATGATTACGCGGTGATACACTACAAGAAATATCTTGAGGCTTTCCCTGACGACAAGGAAGCTGCCGAGTTCGCGGCGAACCTGGAAAAGAAGGTGAAGGAAAAGGAGCAAAAAAGGCTGAGCATGAATACAACAGGCGCGGAATTCAAGTCCCCGCTGTCGGCGCTGATGTTCTCCAATATAGGGCTTTTGCCGCCGGCTTTTCTCTTTCAGGGCTATGGCAGCGTATACGCGAGGAACAGGTCGCAAAGCTGGTTCCCGGTATCTTCATCCATGGCTGTTCTGGCAGGGTTCCTTCTGGCCGCTGACTGGGGCATAAGGGCCAACAATGTGCAGGGTATTGAGCCTCTTTTCTCGTCAACGCAGAGCTTCAGCGCCTTCCTGTACTCGTCCGCGATACTGCTGGACGCGATACCCGCGCCGTTCATCGCCACAGAAAGCAGCCTTGAATTTCTTTACTTCGCGAAGAACAATTCAATGAAACTTGAGGAAGCGCAGGTTGAATACAGGGACCCGGCTTTCACTGCTTTTGTATCAATGGCAGGCGGTTCAGTTGTCCCTGGAGCGGGGCATTTTTTCGCAGGAGACACTGACACGGGATTCAAGCTTCTGATACTGACGCCCATAATCGCGGGCGGCACAATGATAACGGGAATGGCGCTTGCGGGCAATGACGATCCCGGGATGAAAACCGCGGGCAACATCACTTTTTATTCGGGCCTTGGCATATACTTTGTATGCAGGATGATAGACCTCTACGGTTCATTGACGCATACGGACAGGGTCAATGAGGAATATTACAAGCAGCTGTTGTGCCCGAACAGTCCTCGCAGAATAAAGGAAAGGCTTCCGGAGAAGGAACCGCTCCTGGCTTTCGCGGCCTCGCTCATACCTGTGCCCGGGACCGGAAATTTTTACGCTGAAAATTACTGGACCGCTGCCACGCTTGCGGGAGCCGGCGCCGCAGGCGCGATAACATATTTTGCCGCGTCAGGAAGCGACCCTGCATCGGTTTATACCCGTTATGCCGGTCTTGGCCTGCTTGTGCTTGCCAAGCTTTATGACATAGCTTCAGCTCCGGGTTATACGGCCATATGGAATGCTGTTCATACCGGCAGGCAGGAACGGGAAAGAGGAGAAGACAAGGCAGTATTTACACCGCTGGTTTCTTCTGATGCTTTTGGGTTAAGGGCGGGCTGGGAATTTTAGAGATAAGATACAAAATCCAAAATCCAAAATCCAAAATCCAAAATCCATAATCAGAACACTGTAAGTTTAAATCAGTCATTCAATATATAAACGGCAAAATTCAAAATTTTAGAAAAGCGCAAAAATAGCACTTTTGCAAAAATCAAAAAATTTATATAGAACAAAAATCCAATACCGATATATACGAAAGCAAGTATATTTTTCGTAAAATTATAACAAATAACTTACAAAATTACTTGACAAAATCAATACTATGATATATATTACTAATGGGCAGAGAAAGGCAAAAGAGGGATCCGGTAAAGAGGAGGCGATGCAGATGAAAAAATCAAATGCAAAAGCAATCCTTGCCGGTTCAATTCTTTCGATTCTTATTTTTTCTTCTATTTTTGCCTCAAGCCCCTTTATTTACATCGCGGATACCGGCAATAACAGAATTCAGGTATTTGACAAATACGCCAATTATATCACCCAATGGGGCAGGTACGGAAGGGCGGAAAATGAGATGAATTCGCCTTCGGGTATTGCCGTTGCATCCGCTGTTTACGTGGCTGACACCGGCAATAACAGGGTTTTAAAATTCTCGCTTGACGGTGTGCCGTTGGCAGTATGGGGCTCCTATACAGGAGGAACAGGGCCGGGCATGTTCAGGAGCCCGAGCAGCGTGGCAGTTTCGTACGAGGATTGCGCCGAATATGTTTATGTGGCTGACACAGGCAACAACAGGATACAAAAGTTCACGTCAGATGGTGGTTTCATTGCCGCTTGGGGAGGCCTGTCCGCAGGCACGGCTCCGGGGATGTTCAATAATCCGCAGGGCATATCAGCCCATAGGTCGGGCAAATATGTCCTTGTGGCGGATACGGGCAATAACAGGATTCAGAAATTTGATGCTTCGGGGAATTTCCTGTCAGCCTTCGGCTCAGCGGGTTCTTCTGACGGCAAATTCAGGTATCCGCGGGGCGCGGCCGCTGACAGCAGTGGAAGGATATTTGTGGCGGACAATATGAATTACAGGGTACAAAGGTTATCGGATTTTGGAGTTTTTGAGATTAAATGGGGCGCTGAAGGCGAGGCTGACGGTATGTTCGTTGACCATTATGGGATTGAAGTGTCCGATGAATACGAAGTATATGTGGCTGACTCAGGCAATAACAGGATACAGGTTTTCACGTCTGACGGTGTTTTTATACGCACTATAGGAAGCGTGAACCAGGGGAACGGGCCTGCGGAATTTTATTATCCCATGGCAGTGGCCTTAAGGATTGAGAAACCTGAAAACACAGGCTGTGTGCCGGCGTTCACTGAAACGCCGACTGAGACGTTCACTGAAACGCCGACTGAGACATACACTGAAACGCCGACTGAGACGTTCACGGAAACGCCGACTGAGACATACACGGAAACCCCGACTGAGACGTTCACGGAAACTCCTGATGCAACTGTTG
>CAYNMZ010000027.1:0-16584 GCA_964398505.1 uncultured Spirochaetia bacterium | reverse complement strand
GGTACCGATATCGTCCTGGGCGAAGGCGTAAAAGAACTGGGTGGGTTGTATGTACTTGGAACAGAGCGTCATGAAAGCAGGAGAATAGATAACCAGTTAAGAGGCAGGGCCGGCAGGCAGGGTGACCCCGGGGCTTCAAGGTTTTATGTATCGCTTGAGGACGACCTTATGAGAATATTCGGATCTGACAAGATAAAGGGGCTTATGGAAGGCATGGGCATGACCGAAGAGGACAGGGTGGAGCATCCATGGATTTCAAAGTCAATAGAGCGCGCGCAAAAAGCGGTTGAGGGGCATAATTTTTCAATAAGAAAGCATCTGCTTGAATTTGACGATGTTATGAACAATCAGAGGTCAGTCATATACAAGAAAAGGCAGGATGTGCTTGAGGGCAAAAATTTAAAGGATTCAATTATGGAAATGCTGTCCGAGGTGGTGAAGGACATAGTATTTGAGATCGCGCCTGAAAAGACATATCCTGAGGAATGGAACTGGGATGGTTTGAACCAGAGGCTGGCAGCGGGGTTCGGAATAGTCAATTATATAGACAAAGAAAAGACAGACATAACTGTCCTGACAAGAGAGATACTTGAGGATGATATTTATAACAGACTGAAGGATGAATATGAAAAAAAGGAGAAAGCAGTAGGCCCTGAACTGATGCGTGAGATAGAGCGAAACATTCTTCTGCAGGTCGTGGACACAAAGTGGCGCGAGCATTTGTATGGTATGGATCATCTAAAGGAAGGCATCGGGCTGCAGGCTTATGCCCAAAAAGACCCGCTGCTTATGTACAAGAAGGAAGGTTTTCAGTTGTTCCAGCAGATGGTGGTTTCAATGGAGACCGAGGTTGTTGAGTTTCTCTTCAAGGTTCAGGTGGTAAGCCAGGACCAGCTCCAGAGGAAGCAGTACGCCAATGAAATGAGGGAATCCAGACCGGCGTTTGTTCTTCCAAAGGCAGCTGAAGCTCCGCAGGCCATGCAGGAACGCGAAATGTACGCTAACTCGCCGGACGGGCCTCCAAAGGTTGAAACATATAGGAGAGAACAGCCTAAAATCGGCAGGAATGACCCTTGCCCTTGCGGGTCGGGAAAAAAATACAAGAAGTGCTGCGGCAGGAATTCCTGAGCTGATATTGATTTATTTACTTAACTTTGCCTGCGGCAATAATTTTTTCACTTTTTCTCTCTGATTTGGATACAGGTCAGAAGTGACTTTGTCCTTGCCGAGAGCTGTTTTAACCATAAAACGCGCGCAGGATTTGAAAATCACCCTTGCAAAAGCGTCTCTTAAATAATTCCGCGGATGCTACCATATCAGCCATTTTATCATTCAAAAAAGGACATCCGGCAAGGCTTTCGTAATCAGGCATTTTGCACATCCTTAAATTTTATTAAATATTCATAATGGTCTAATTTTTCATGTACGCATATGCGCCGTGCTCATATGCGCCGGAATGTGCCGGAAAACCGGCACCAATGCTTGTTTTTGGGCATTAAAAACCTGAAAAGGCCAGTATTTTAAATGATAAAACAGTGGCATGCGTATTGCTTTCTTGATATTAAGGTATAAAATCATCAGGAGGTATGAAACATGAAAAAATTGATAAAATTCTCGGCTTTGGCAGTGTTTATCGCCTTTCTGGCAATGCCATTATCATCTGCGCCAAGTTTACTGGATTCGGTAGCCGTTATTACGGATCATACAGGCAGCGCCAAAATTAATACAGGGAGTGAATGGAAAAATGCGGAGATAAACATGCCCCTGTATGAGGGCTACAGCGTAAAGACAGGAAAGGAAAGCAATATTGTCATAACTTTTGACGACGCTACCATTGTAAAGCTCGGCGATAACACCGAGTTAAAGCTTGCTGAGCTGAAAAGAAACGGCAATAACATGATAACAGCTTTTAACCTTTTAAAAGGCAGGTTTATGGCAATTGTTGACAAGCTTAAAACGCCTGAATCGCGTTTTGAGGTCAGGACAAAAATGGCCATAGCTGCCGTAAAAGGCACTGAGCTTGTTGTTGAGGATACGGAAGAGGGCTCAAACCTGGGTGTTTTCAAGGGCGCTGTTGAATTCAGCGGCATAAACGGCGGCAAGATTAAGGGCAAATACATGGTTATGGCAGGCAATGAGTCCGCCTGCGGAGCGGCCGGAAATCCCTCAAGGCCGTCAAGGATAAAGGCAATGGCAAGGTATGAGCTTGAGTTCGGCAGCTTAAGGGAGGACATAAGGGTAATAAGGGAATTGAAACAGCAGGGCGATGACGCTGTATATAAATGGAGAATAAAAAAGAAACTTGAAAAGAACGGCAAAAAAATAGGAAGCAGCGAAACAGAGGGAACTGTCGGCGGTACAAATGAAAATGTTAAACAGGTAAGGGAAAGGATAGAAAAAACATTAAAATCAAGGCTGAAAAAGGAATTGTCAAGGGAACGCTCGCACGCTTACAGGGACCTAAGGTTCGTGAACGAGGAAATGAATGCTGACCTGCACCTGGGAAAGACCATGACAGATGTGCGCGGCAACAGAATAAGGATAGAGGAATTTATATTAAGACCTAATGACAAGGAAATAGACCTTTTGTCACTGACTTTAAGGGACAAGGACAGGCTTGACTATTTCAGGTTCCAGAACCTTTTCGCTAACGCGATACCGGAAAATCTCACAAGGCAGCAGTGGCAGAGTATGTGGCAGGACATCTGGTACCTGGCTGAGCCTGAGAATTACCTTATTGAGCAGAGGTTCAAGTTTTCAAATATAAACGACTGGGTTTTCACGGGCGTAAATTACAAGCTTGAAAATATAGGCGGCGCTATGCCTGTATTCGCGAGGGGCAAGGATACGGAAATACTTGCCTTCGGCACCGGCGAGATAAAAGGGCCTTCGGGAGCTTCAGGCGCTGCACCTGAAATGTCAGTACAGGCTTTTTTAAATCCTGAAAACCAGAAGTTTGTGCGCGAGCACAGGATATACGGCTCACCCGTCCTTAACCAGTCAACAAATACCTTCACACAGTCAGTGAGAAAGGGCTGGTATGACAAGACTTTTAACACAAATGACTCATACAAGCTGGCAATGACTGTGTACACAAACATGAGCCCTGAAATCATAAGCGACAATGATTTCGTGGTTTATACGGAGACAAACGCGCTTGCGGACTCGTCAAAATCAGGCGATTTGGCCATAAAGCACAGGCGGTTTTACAATGACGGCTCATGGCTTTCTATGGATATCTACCTTATAAATGATTATGGCAGGATTATGGAGATACCGAACTTCTCAAGCGGCCTATGGAGCGGACTTGTTCAGCTCGGCAACATAATTTACAACTCAAACATGGAAATGGCGTTCAACTCGGACAAGTTTAACAGCCCTGACGGCATAGACGTGGTATCAAAGCTCCTTTGGTGGGTAATGCTGAACCCTCAGAATACAGCGAACAAAACGCCAAGTGTTTATTCCGATGATGTGACAATACCATAAAAATCAGTGACGATAAAAGAGCCGCCCTGAAAAGGCGGCTTTTTTATTGTAAATTTCCGCAATTGTCAAAACGCATTATTGTGTTATAATAAAATAAATAAGCGAGCGGAGGTTGTTGATGGGAAAAAAAGCTTTATTTATAACACTTTTTATGTTGTGTTTTGTTCCGGTATTTGCCAATGAATTCATTCCCGCACTTGACATAAACGGCGGCATAACATACCCCACGGGCGTGACCGGCGATTCAGCAGAGCTGGACAAGAAAATCAGCGCTGACGCGGGCATGGCAGGATCCTTCATGGTCAACACGGATATCATGCCGCAATTATGGTTCATACCAACACTTACCATGAATTACTCGTCCACGGCACAGCCGCTGACAATAGATGAGGACAGGTTTCTTTTTTCGCAGTGGCTTGACGCTTATTTTTCAGCGGGCTTTAATTATGAGATATCGGAAACATGGGAAATAAGGGCAAGAGGCCTTATCAGGCTTGATTTTAGCCAGCAGACCGCGGATGAAACCCTTGGTAAAGGGCTGTACGACTTCAGGGACACCGGGTTCTACGCGGAAACTTATTCAAGATACCAGGGTGATTATGAGACGGAAGTGACAGCGGGCTTCAAGTACGTTGACAAGGTTTTCCCCAATTATTCTTCGCTCCTGTCTGAAATCAACCCGGACGATCTTGGCGGCACCCTTAATGCCGCGGCCAAGAACGAGAAGAACAGCGCGACTTACACGGTTTACGGCAGTGTTGACACGAAGCTTGGAAACTCAGGCTGGTTTCCATCACTGTATGTCTCGTTTGATACCACGCCCTACAGGAACCAGCAGGTGATAAACGACAAGGGACTTCTTTCAAGCGGGCTCAGGACAGACAGCCTGATAACAGCCGAGATACGCTTCCCGTATTTTGCTGATGACGTAACTGGCGCCGGCATTGGCTACACATTGCTCCTTAAGTCATCAAACCAGAACTATTACGACTCGTTGGGGACTCTTGCAATTGCTGATGATGTCTTTACTGAAAACTACTATTCATACACGGGCCACAGGATATCCCTGAATGTGACCTATGAAACTGATATAAGGCTTTTTAACAGTTATAAACCGGTTATTTCAATTGGATTTGACGCGGAAGGGACTGGCTATACCTCAAGGAAAGCAAAGGACGTTTCGGGCAAATACACCGGTGTCAATCAGTCTGACTACAATTACAATATTAACGCGGAATTCAGGCACAAGCTCGCTGACTTCTGGTCCTACTATGTGAACTTCAAGTTCGCGAGGTTCGGCTCAAACATGAAATGGGAAGCGTACGGTACGTACAATTACACATATGTCATGCTATCGCTCGGCACAGCGCTGAGCTTTTAATCCCCATGAAATTCCGCAAGATCCTGAAGTGGGAACTTTTCGCGGGCCTTGCGCTAATAATAACGGTAAACTTTGTCCTTATTAACCTCCTGATAAACGCGGTTTTCAGGAACGCCATGGACAATGAGCTTAACAGCAGGCTGGAAATAATCGGCGGAATACTCGCTGAAAGGCTGGACGCAACGGCGTATATGCTGGATAAGCAGGACAGGATGAGCCCGTTTTATCCTGACACAATGAGGATTTTGGACGAGGTGAAAAAGTCCTGGCAGACGGAGATAACTCTCCTGAACAGGGAGGGAAAGCCGGGTATTTCCACGGCACAGTCGTATAGCCTTATTGAAAGGCTGCCTTCGGGCCCGGTGGCAGGCTACAGCATCACATATTTTGATTCAGGCAGGCCGGTAAAGAATTACATTTACCGGCATGAGAAGGACGGAAAACTGCTTGGCTATATACTTTTTGAGCTGACCGGAAAACCGCTCGCGTTTTTCAGGGAAATCGGCAGGATACAGGCGTACGTATTCGCGTGGATGCTTCTTGTGGCACTGGTTCTTGCCTTTGCCTTTTCAACGCTGATTACGCGGAGGATAGATTATACGGTATCTGAAATGGAAAAAATAGCCTCCGGCATGCTGGATGTGAGGATAAAAACACGCTGGTTTGACGAATTCTCCTGGCTGCAGGACAGGATAAACGGCCTTGTGGCTGACCTAAGGACACTTTCGGAATCAAGGGAAAAGGAGATACAGATCGTGGCCATGGGACTTGCGCATGAGATAAAGAACCCCGCGGCAGCCATACTTACCCTTGCCGAGCTTGCCGAGCGGGGCAGCGCCGACGAAAAGGTGAAAAAGAGCCTTAATGAAATAAGGAAGGAAGTACTGCGGCTTAACAGCATTACGGAAAAATTCATTCATTTCGCAAGGGACAGGGAGCCTGCCAGGGAACCTGTTGCTTCGTCAAGGTTGGCTGACCTGCTTAAACAGGGATTTGAGCAAATTGAGGCTGATTTTACGGCAATAGAAGGCGTGCGGCTTATGGTGGATCCGGTCCTGATGGAAAGGGCATTTAAGAACATAATAAAGAACGCTTATGAGGCGGGCGCGAGGCTTGTAAGGATAAGCGCGGCAGTGACTGATTCGGGAGTATATTTTGAGATTACCGACGACGCGCCGTTAATACCCGCCGAAATTCGCGGTAATATATGGACGCCTTTTTTTACCACAAAACAGGGCGGCATGGGAATAGGGCTGGCGATAACAAAAAGCATAATTGAGAAACACGGTGGTTCGGTCAGTTACGGCGTAAAAAACGGCTTAAATTGTTTTAAGGTGATTATACCTTCTTGATAATGGTGGATGATGAAAAGCATACTGATTGTTGAGGACGAGAGGAACATAAGGGAAAGCCTTGCTGCGGCGCTTTCGGCGGAATATGAGGCTGATCAGGCCGCATCAGGCGAAGAAGCGCTTGAAAAACTTAAAAAACGCGGCTATGACATGCTCATAACCGACATAAGGATGCCCGGCATGAGCGGTGTTGAACTGCTTGGCCGTTACAGGAAAGACAACCCGGACAATCCGGTTATCGTAATTACCGCGTTTACGTCGGTGCAAAATGCAGTTGAGGCCATGAAAGCAGGGGCGAACGAATACATACCAAAGCCTTTTTCGCTTGAAGAGGTGGAAATTAAGGTAAAGAACCTTTTTGAGGCGAAAAAAGCCGGGGATGACAGGGAATTTTACAAGACTGAAAAGGACACTGCTTTTGGGGACATGGTTGGAGCCGGCCTTGAAGGCGTGAAAAGGGACGCTGAGAAGGCAGGACCTTCAGATATAACCGTGCTTATAACAGGCGACACGGGTACAGGAAAGGAACTTCTCGCTTACACTCTTCACAAGCTGAGCAAAAGGCGCGGCCCTTTTGTGCCTGTTCACTGTGCCGCGTATGCAAAGGGAGTTATTGAATCCGAGCTTTTCGGCCATGAAAAAGGCGCTTTCACGGGCGCTGAAAAGCAGAGAAAGGGAAAAATAGAATATGCGGAAGGCGGAACGCTTTTCCTTGATGAAGTCGGTGACATTCCTGCTGAAATACAGGTAAAACTGCTTCGTGTCCTTGAAAACAGGACATTTGAGCGGGTGGGCGGAAACATTTCAATCCGTACTGACGCGAGGGTAATTTGCGCGACCAACAGGGATTTAAGGGAAATGATAAAAAAAGGCGAGTTCAGGGAGGACCTGTATTACAGGATAAATGTTTTTCCGATAAGGATTCCGGCCTTAAGGGAACGCAGGCAGGATATTATCCCGCTTGCGGAGCATTTTTTGGCAAAAATAAAGCCGGGCCTTAAGATAGACGCCGCATCAAGGGCGCTTCTTGAAGGCTATGGTTGGCCGGGCAATGTTAGGGAATTGCAAAATATCATTGAACGCGCCGCAGTGCTGAGCGACAATGAGACGCTAAGGGTTGACCTGGCAATGGGCAGGGGCTCCGCGTCAGGAAGCCTAACGGCGCTTGAAAAAGGGGAAAAGGGGCTTGAAGAAATCCTTGCGGATATGGAAAAGGACATGATTTCAACCGTTCTTTCGGAATCCGGCAATAACCAGACAAAAGCGGCTTCGATACTTAAAATCAGCAGGACAACACTTCAGTACAAGATGAACAAATACGGGATAAAGGGTGATTGATGGGAAGATTTAAGGCAAAAGGATTAACAGCGTTTGCGCCCGCGGTATGTTCCATAATGTTAGCTGTATTTAACTATGGCACGGCTTATGCTGCGATGGGTTTCGGCAAAGCAAAAGGGTTAGAGCAAGCGGCCGAGCTGGTCATTGAGCACAGGGCAAACGTTGAAAAAATCACAGCCGTTGAGCGCAGGCTTGCGGGCCTGAAGATTGACGCCTCTGCCGGAATATGGAATTTCATCGGCAGGAGCTCAAATGAGCGGAATATTCAGGCGCGCGCAAGGCTGAACCGTGATATAAATTTCCTGGAAAACAGGAATACCGCGCTTGTGGACAAATTGCTTGAGGCATATCCGGCGCTTTTGGAATACTTCAAATCCGGCAGCCGCGAGCCGGCCTTAATGGACATGCTGGACTATATTGAGGAGTTGAGCCTTAAGCGGCTGTCTGAATTCAGGTTTCTTGACCGCAGTGAGGCGCTGGAGCTCTCAAAGGAACGTTCAAGGCTTGAATTCCTGCGCTACAAGGCTGAAACGCAGGCTTTAAAAATCAGCCTTATGGAATCCCTTGACCGGAGCCTTAAAGCCCGTAAAGTGGCCTGTGAGGACGCGGACTGTGGCAGTTTCTCAGCTCCGCTTGAGCAAAGGCGGGTAAAACTGGGGAAGTTGATTGAATCGTCAAGGGCTTCCCAGGAATACCTAACAGGCCTGATTAAATCAAAATAAACAGCGCTTGAAATGACCGAAGTAAATATGCCGGATACTTTAAATCTATGCTTATAACATAACAATATGATATATGTTAATACTTCGCATAATGTATCTTATGTAAAGTAAACAGTGCGACAAAAAAGTACAGCTTTGGGAGAATTGCTGTGCCCTGCCCGCTGACCGAATCCGCAGAACGGGCGCGCTGTAATCGCCTGGTTAAATTTTGTTCTTAATGTAAAACTTTAACACTTGAATGTTGACTATATTTTACATACAAATTTTGAATTTATTAATCCTGATAATCAGCGAGAGGATGGTTTTAATCGCGGGTGTAGAGTACTTAGATCCTGAGCTTGTCGTATCCTTATCCCCTGCTGCTACCGCAAGATATGATGTGACCTGCCGGATTTGATATTTACAAGCAGGGATTTGGCTTAAATGCTTTCGACTTAGCGCTGGAGTTGCGCGTGATCCTGGTTTTATCAGCACGAATATATAAAAACACCGGTTTTAGGACCTGGCTTGGCCTGTGATTGGTTTTTTATACAGGCGCGGCAGAATGCACGGCTAGGCGAAAATATGCGGCTTATAAGGCCGGCTAAAGCGTTATTTTGAGTTAAAGGGCTCAATGTCCCGGGTTTATGTCCGGGGTTTCTGCGCTCCCGCGCCGGAACACCTGGCTTGAAAATAAAACCGAGGGACCGGGAATTTAAGGCCGGCCAACCCAGTATATTTTATAATTATAAGAAGCGGGTATGCACATTTTGTTTCAGAAATATTTTTTCCCGGCAAACGAGTCTTAAAAAAAGCTGAAGAAAAAATTCCGCGTCACTTGAAAATTAAGGGTGTTATAGCCGGAAACAAAAAAATCCTTTTTAAAACGATTCTGGAAAGAAATCGGGGTTTTTGTTAGGCGCGTTTAACTAATGAACGCGATAATGTTAATGTAGTATAACTAAATAAGTGTGCTATAATATTTCACGGCAGCTGGCCTTCCCGGTATGGCCTGAAAGGTAAAATTTTTTCGCAATAAGTTAAAGGAGCCTACCTTTTTGGAGACTTAAGGCTGTCAAGGACGTGAAAAAAAGATAAAACCGGGTGCCTGAGAGCCATCTTCGGGCCGCTATGC
Organism: uncultured Spirochaetia bacterium; assembly: GCA_964398505.1. Taxonomy (GTDB): domain Bacteria; phylum Oederibacteriota; class PGYV01; order PGYV01; family CAYNMZ01; genus CAYNMZ01. The sequence continues at coordinate 7,188 of CAYNMZ010000027.1, read as the reverse complement.
CGCATAATTTCCCTTACTTTTTCCCTCATGTCGGGACTGTAACAGTGTACGTGACATCTTTTGCAGGTGGTTTTAGTGTCTTTCAACGGGCAGGCGGCTGTTTTTCCGGCTGCATAGCCGGGAACTCGGCCGCAATCTTCGCATAATTGCCCGTTTGGCAGCCTGTGTTTTGATTCGCAGTATATTTTAATCATGGCCTCAAGGGTTTTTTGTTCCCTTTTGAGCCGGCTATCTGGATTTTTCATGGTTTGACCTAAGATAAGGTGGCCTTATACCGAGCCCCTGGTTATCAATTCTGTCGGGAATATGACTGTTTCAGGCTCTTTCTGCTTGTTCTCGGCTGATGCCGCGGCCATTTCAAAAGCTTTCTTTCCCATTTCCTGTATCGGCTGTTTCACTGTGGTAAGGTCAAGGCATGATGACATGAGCTCGTCGTCAAATCCTATGACAGAAAAGTCTTCAGGTATCTTTACCCCCTTTTTTCTTGCCTGGTCCAATATTCCGTAAGCCACGAAGTCGCCAGCTATACAGAATATACTGTCAGCGCCTTTTTCACGGAGGTCGTCAAAAGCCTTCTGGCCGTCCTGAAAGGAATAATAATAGGCCCTGGTTATTAATTTCTCGTCCGGCTCCAGACCCCAGGCCTTCAAGGCTTTAATATATCCGTTATATCTTTCTTTCTGCGGCCGTGTCCCTATAAGGTCTCCGGTTATAAGGCCAATCCTGCGCCTTCCTTTCTGCAGAAGCAGTTCTGTTGCCTTAAAAGCACCGTTTTCATTGTCGGCAAGAATTGAACTTGCGCCTTTTGTTTCTGTCTCAATAAGGATTACAGGTATGCCGGCTTTTTTGTATTTCGCAAGGAACTCATCTGATATACCTATGGAAATAACTATTACCGCGTCAGCCCTGCGCTCATTTAGGATGCGGCTGAAGGCCTTTATCGCGCCTTCCTGTGTGGCTCGCGATGAATACAGGTTGAGGTCATAATTGGTCTGCACATGGGCTTCCTGAACGCCGGCAATTATTGAAGATGGAAAACCGGTAAAACCAGGCTCTATCACGGCAATGTTGTTGGTTTTGCCCTTCACAAGGCTGATTGCCGCGTAGTTGGGGTAATATCCTAGAGCTTCTATTGCGTCAAAAACCCGTTTCTTGGTTTTTTCACTTATGCGGCCTTTATTATTTATTACTTTTGACACTGTCACGTGCGTGACCCCGACTTTTCTGGCTATATCCTTTATGGTTACTCTTTTCATTTTTTCTCCTGTTTTCATTAGGTAAACGGTTAACTCTTTATAACAGATAAGATGGATTTTGTCAAGGGCAGTATCAGTATTTATTCAAATAAAATAAGGTTAAATATCAGGTACAAATGTACCTTTTTTAGTTGTCTTTCCACTCATTATACCAGGCCTTTAGCAATGGCAGGAATTCATATGTAGCTTTCTGCTGTCCCTGCTGGCTTGGGTGATCATCCGGCCCTGCAGAGGGATAATACAGCGTGTTTTGAGCGTTCGCGACAATGTGATACTCGTATTTGCCCGATACAAAGTGGTGATTGTCAGGATGCGTTAGCACATTGTAGTAGTCAAAGGCGTACACGTTCTTGAGAGTGTAGCCTTTCAGCCATCCGTTCGTCCTGTCGCTCAGCCAGTTGGCCAGTTCGCGCGTCCTTGCCGGGTTAGATATTTCAATCATTGGCGGCGGTATAACGAGCACAAACATCTTGTCCGGTCTGGAGGCGAAATAAGGCAGTAAGCTGTTGTAAACAGCTTTCTCATCGGATATGTCATCCCCTACTTCGCTGTTCGGGAAGCAGGATTTGAACATTATTACAGTGTTTTCGCCGCCCGGGTTGTTTATGGCATTGTCGTAGGCGCTATGGAAATTATTCTGGAAAACACCGGACATTGTCGTGGGATTGAACCAGCATGGCCAGTTTGATGTGTCCGTATGGTCGCCTATGGGGTCAAGACCGAGGCAGGCGGAATCAAGGTTTCCAGAATCCCAGCCGTAATCAGACTCATTGACGTAGAAATTTGAACTGTTAAGCGCGGCCCCGAGGCCTCCGTAGCCGGTTTGCAGCCACGCGCCGCCCGTGGAATGATGAATGAACATGAGTTTTACAGTCGCAAGCGGAGCTGAAACGTTTACCTCGCCGTACAGCGGTGAGAATGGGTTCTTGCTGCTGTTGCAGGATACGAGCAGGCTGCATGCAATAATGACCATTATTTTCTTCATGTTTCCCCCTGTTTTATTTTTGTTTTTTGACAATTATCAAGGCTTTTAGTTGCGCTATGAACCTGTTTTTGTAATCAAAAAAACAGCCGCGAATGTAATAAGAAAGAAAGGTACTGAATATATGTGAAACCGCGCGAATACAGCCGGGCCGGAAGGCTTAAGCAGCCTTAAGGCTATGATGTTCGCGAGAGAGCCTATAACAATGCCGTTTCCCGCCAGGTTCGCTCCCCAGGCTATTTCCTTCCAGTTTGTGGAAAAGCCCGACATGAATATGGCCCCTGGCACATTGCTGATGAGCTGGGATATTCCCGCGCTGAGTGCCATGACCGCGCCCGGACCCGACAGCGGGAAGGCTGCGACTGCTTTTTTCGCTGTGCCCAAGCCGGCTATAAGGCCGAAATCAATGAACATAAGGATAAATGTGACTATAAGAAGCCAGTCTGTGGCGCGCAGGACTTCCCTGTTTACGAAAAGATAGAAAAGTATTATGACAGGCAGAGCCTGAAGCCAGAACCCGTATTGCAGCGCCGCGATGAACGCTACCAAAAGGATTACGGACGGCACGGCGAGCCGCTTTTTTATCCTTGACTTCTCGGGTATCACGGCGCCGTGAAGCGCGCGTTTCTTAAAAAACAGGGTGATGAAAACGCAAAGGGTTGCGGCCATGACAATGCTTACGGGAAGCATTTTAGCCATGAAACCCGGGAAGCTTATCCCCCATTTGTGCCATATGAAAATGTTCTGGGGATTTCCTATTGGCGTGAGCGTGGAACCGGCATTAACGGCAATAGCCTCGAATATGACGGCCTTTTCCAGGTCAGCTGCCAGGGCATGAGACATGGCCAGCGTCAGCGGCACAACGATGAAAAGCGCTATGTCATTGGTCAATAACATGGAAAGGAAAAAAGAAAGAAAGCACAGGAAAAAGACAAGCGGAACAGTGCCCTTTATCCTTTTTAGGACGCTCCTGGCAAGCCTGTCAAGCAGCAGGCTTTTCCTGATGCCTGTTGATATTATGACAAGTGACAGAAGTGTCACTATGGTCTTCCAGTCTATCATTTCGTGATACTTGTGTATGGCGCTGCCCGAAAAGGCGGTAAGCAGTATGAAAAGCGCGAGAAGGATGAAAAGTACCGCTTCCTGCATTACAAAATCCCTTATTTTCATGGATTTGCGTCCCCTGCCAGGTTTACGGCTTCCATGGGGATGAACCATTCCCTGCCGTTGTAAATATTCAGACCAATATACTTATGCTTTTTTCCGGAGATAAACGCGTAATTTTTGTTAGCCGGAAACTCCAATGTCCTGCCGCCGTTTTCAAGCAACAGGACCGGATTAGCCGTATTTTCACCGTATGTCCTGCTGCTGAACGCTGCGGAAAGCCTTGAAACGGGGAAAAAAAGCTTTTCAGAAGCCGCAGACAGGCTTAAACCAAGGGCGTCTTCAATGAAGAGGGCTATTTGCGTGTTGTCAATGACGCCGGACAGCCTTTTGCCTGAAGGTGAGTAACAGTAAAGCGTTGTGTCATCAGCGGTATGGCCGCGGGTCTGCCAGCCTATTTTCATCCTGCTGGAAATTATCGGGCCTGCGGCAGCATTGAAAGAACCCGGTTCAGACACTATCAGATACGCTTCTTCCCAGTCCTTAAGGTCGCTTATGCCGAAGGACTCGCGCATTACCTGCTTTAGATTGCTCCTGTCCTTGTGCAGCAGTTTAAAAAGGCCCTCGCCTGTCCTTTGGGCCTTTTTCAGGGGCTCAATAAAAGTCATGGGACCGGTCTTTTCATATGCTTGATTAAGTGTCTTGTCAGCGAGCGTAAGGCCTCCGGTACAATGGTCAGAAGCGATAATTACAACCGTGTCCTTATTGTTTTTCGCGAAGCTTAATGCCTTTTCCGCTGCCTCGTCAAAGGCAAGTATGTCAGAGACAAGCCCCGCAGGGTCGTTCGCGTGCGCGGCCCAGTCTATCTTGCTGCCTTCAACCATGAGAAAGAATCCGTCCGGATCCTCGGAAAGTGTTTCTATGGCTTTCCCGGTCATTTCCGCGAGCGAGGGCTCGGCATCCGGATTGCGGTCCATCTCGTATTTCAATTCCTTTTGCGCGAACATGCCCCAGAGCTTGCCGGACTTTGAGGAACGCATCCTGCCGGGCCAGATGACATAATCATAGCCCGAGGAGGTTATCTCGGGCACAAGCTCTTCCCCGTCTTTCCTGCCGGCAAGGAAGGCGGCGCCGCCTCCGAGAACAACGTCAATCCCGAGATAAACCTGCTGTTCGGCTATTGTTTCATAAGCTTCCCTGTCAGGGTAATGTGAGGTGAATCCTGCAGGCGTGGCATGCTGCACATATGAGGTTGCCACTATGCCGGTTGACTTGCCGGCGAGCATGGCCGCCTCAAGCAGGGTCGCGACAGGCATGCGCGACTTCTTCCTGTCTGCAACCGCGCCCGGCATGCCTGCCCTGTCAGGAAGGCAGGCAAGAAACCCGGAATTTGTCTTATGTCCTGTGGACATGGCCGTAGCCGCGGCAGCTGAGTCGGTTATAGGGCCTTCCGCCATGTGCGTTTTTACAAAGCCGCATGCGTACGCGTCAATTGCCAGATCCGAGCCTTTGTACATCCTTGCAAGGCTTGCGGCGGCAGGGCTCATGCCGTCAGGTATAAGGAGTATGGCGTTTTTTGCCGATGCCGCGCAAAACAGGCTTTGCGCGGCGTAAAGCGACGAAACAAGCAGCACGAGAATCCTTTTAATAAGCATTTTAAATGGCCCTCTTTAGCAATTTCTGTATTGAGTCAAAAAGCCTTCTTTTTTCGCTGTAAGAAAGGCTCTTTGATGAGCTTACGGCTTTTTCCATGGCGAAAAAATCCTTCCTTGTGAGCTTCGCGTCAGGCTCAAGACTGTTGTCCTTTTCAAAAGCCTTTACTGCCCTGTGGCAGTCCATGCCCCACGAATCGTCAGGGTCATCTATGGTGTAGCCCAGCGACTTTAGCAGTATCTTGACCGCCACCCTTTCCTTCGGCCTGAACATTCTCTTATGGTAAGCGGCGCTTTGTTCCAGCTCGTATTGCTCCTCTGACTGAACCTCATATGGCTTCATTTCCTCAATCTGGCCGGGTTCTGTGACCGTAATAAAAGTCCTTCCGTAAGAGTCTTCCTCTATCCTTCCTGTGACGCAAAGGGCTTTTTCACCGTACAATTGTTGCGGCAAGGAACTGAACTTTTTCAGGTCATATTCCCAGATTTTCGCCATGAAAACCGCCCTCTGGTGCATGTACTCAAAATACAGGTAAGTGGGCGAGCCTTTTTCCCTCTTTTCAGTAAGGCCGCCGACGCAATACCCGCAGACCTTTTTAACCGTTCCCGTGTATCTTGACGCCTCGTAAGTGGTTATGCTGTCAGCGGCAGCGTAAGATGCCGGGACAAGCAGAAGAAACAATGCCGGAATATATTTTATATTTGATAGACAATTAAGACCGGATGTTTTCATTTATTTTCTGTGAGTTTTTGGGCCAGTTTTACAGCTTCATAAGCGTCCCTTGAATAGCCGTCAGCGCCTATCTCGTCAGCGTATGCCTGTGTAATGACTGCCCCGCCTATCATGAACCTGCACTTTAATCCCTCGTTTCTCGCCATTTCTATGACTGTTTTCATTTCCACCATAGTGGTGGTCATAAGTGCCGACAGGCCGATTATTTCCGCGCCGGTTTCTTTTGCTTTCCTGATTATGGCATGCGCGTCTACATCCTTGCCGAGGTCATGGACAGTGAACCCGTAGTTCTTCAGCATCAGCGCGACGATGTTCTTTCCTATGTCATGAATGTCGCCTTTAACAGTGGCAAGCACCACGCCTGACGATTGACGCCTTGCGCCTTGCGCCGAAGACTGTAAAAGCGGCTCAAGGATGTTGAACCCTGCTTTCATGGCCTCGGCGCTTGAGATGAGCTGGGGCAGAAAATACACTTTTTTCTCGTATAATTCCCCTACCTTTGCTATGGCAGGAACAAGCTCATTGTCCACAATGTCCGCGGGTTTTTTCCCCTTTTCCAGTTCTTCGCGGATAAGCGACGGCATCAGTTCCCTGTTGCCGCTCACAACCGCCTCGCCAATTGTCATTGTCCTCGCTGCTTTTGACTCCGGCCTGCCCGCCGAAGCTTCACCTAAGGCGGGACCCCGGACTCCATATTTCCCTATCCAGGCCCTGCAGCCTTCATCCTTCCCTGTGAGCAGCCTTTCGGCGTCTTTTGAAATCAGCGAAAAGTCAGCTGACGGGTTCGCAATGGCCATGGTCAGGCCGTTTTTCCTCGCGAGCTCAAGGAACGTGGAGTTTATAAGCCCTCTTTCTGGCAGTCCGAATGACACATTTGAAAGCCCCACAACAGAGTTAAATCCGTAATGGGAGGCCCAGCTTATGAGTTTTAAGGTCTCCTTAGCCGCCTGCTGGTTTGAAGAGACCGTCATTACAAGGCCGTCTATGACTATGTCGGAGTTTGTATAACCGTATTTTTCAGCAGCTGCTATTACTTTTCTCGCGAGAAACTGCCTTTCTTTTGAGGTCTCGGGAACGCCTTTTGCGCCTATCGGAAGCAGTATGAACATGGCACCGTATTTGGCGGCCACAGGCAGGAGCTTTTTCATTTTCTCCGGCTCCGCGGAAATTGAGTTAATCAGCGCCCTTCCGGGATAAATCCTGAGCGCAGCTTCAAGCACTTCAGGTGATGAAGAGTCAAGGCAAAGCGGCAAGTCCGTAATGGAACTTAACAGCAAGACAGTGGAAAGCATGACGCTTTTCTCGTCAATTCCGGGCATTCCTACATTTACGTCAAGTACCTGCGCTCCATTTTCCGCCTGCTCCGCCGCGAACCTGCGTATCTCGCTGTTTTGTCCAGCTTTAAGTTCTTCCTGCAGCTGTTTTTTGCCTGTCGGGTTTATCCGCTCGCCGACAATTACG
>CAYNMZ010000026.1:0-16835 GCA_964398505.1 uncultured Spirochaetia bacterium | reverse complement strand
CCTTGCGGCCCTTAAAGCCGGTAAAAAACACCAACTCCTCTTTTATCCTTTTAATTTCAGCACTTTCAATTAAGGTAGCACAGCCGATTTTTTTTGTCAATACAAATCTAATTTTGCCGTTTACCGCCTTTTTATCATTGTATAATCTTTTTATTATGCTGCTTATTTTTAGGTTTTTTAAAGGTTTAATTAAATTAAATAAATTAAACATTTGAATTTGGCGGTTTACCGTTTTAACGTCACAAACTCCCATTTTATAAGCCATCCTCGCCGCTATTATCATGCCCATAACTATGGCCTGTCCGTGTTTTATGGAGCTATAACCTCCGGCAGCTTCTATAGCATGACCCACAGTATGCCCGTAATTCAAAATAGCCCTTAACCCGGATTCTTTCTCGTCCTTGCTTACAACCAAAGCCTTGTCAGCCACAGACCTTTCCACAATATGCACCATAGCCTGCTTGTCCCTCGCGGCTATGCTTCTTACATTATTTTCAAAAAACCTAAAAAGCGGCTCATCCATTATTATCCCGTGCTTTATGGCCTCGCTAAGGCCGTTTTTAAATTCCTCTTCGTTAAGTGTTGAAAGCGCTGAAACATCCGCAACCACAATCATCGGCTGGTGAAAGGCGCCAAGCATGTTTTTCCCGTATTTCATGTCCACCCCGGTCTTTCCACCGACCGAACTGTCAACCTGGGCAAGAAGGGTTGTTGGCACCTGGACATAACCTATCCCGCGCATATATATGGCTGCGGCAAAACCCGCTATATCCCCTATTACTCCTCCGCCAAGGGCAATCACGGATGATTTCCTGTCCAGCCCGTTTTGGGCGCATGATAAAGCTACCTTTTCCGCCGCAGCCAGAGTCTTATATTTTTCCCCGTCATTCAGAAGGCATACAGCCGCCTTAAACCTGCCCTTTAACCCGTCCAAAAGCCTTTTGCCGTATAAGCCGAACACCTTGTTGTTACTGACAACAAGAACTTTATTGCCGGATGTAAGCGGCCGCATCAGGGCTCCTACCCTGCCAATAAGCGACGTGCCAACATGCACACTGTATGTTTTTTCCTTGAGTCTGACCTTTATCTCACCCAATTTTCATACCGGCCTTTTTAATTATTCTGCGAGCCACCTGTTCAACGCCCAGCCTGTCCGTTGCCACTGTAAAGTCAGCGTATCTTTTATAAACAGGAACCCTTTTGTTAAAAAGTTTCCTGAACGCAACAATATTGTCCCTTGTGAAAAGCGGCCTGTTCGTGTCGTCCTTAACCCGGCCATATGTCGTCCTGAAACTGTTCTTAAGGTAAACTATAAACCCTGTTTTCGCGAGCGCTTCCATGTTTTCCGGCCTTTTAATTATCCCTCCGCCTGTGGCTATTACAGCCCCGCGCAGCGATGATGCTTTTTTGGCCGCCCGTGACTCAAGGTCGCGGAAACGCCGTTCCCCGTATTTAGCGAAAATATCCTTTATCTTCATCCGTGATTTTTTTTCAACCATATCATCTGTATCAACGGCCCTGTAGCCCGTCATGGCAGCGATTTTCCTGCTAACCACTGTCTTCCCGGAACCCATAAAACCAATAAGAACTATATTTTTTTTCATCAGTATTTTTTCACGTACTTCTTATAGTTTTCAAAATTTTTGCTTACAAGCCCCATACTTGATCCGCCTGCAGTTTCAAGAACCGCTGACAAAAACTCAATTGAAACCACGGAAGCGGCAATTACTGACGCAGCAGGCACAGCGCACACATCGGAACGCTCATAAACCGTCCTTGACGGCTTTCTGGCCCTGCAGTCAACTGATTGTACGCCCTTTTTCACTGTTGAAATGGGTTTTACAGCCGCGGACACATCAATCGGCATACCGTTTGTCATGCCTCCTTCTATGCCGCCCGCGTTATTGGTTTTCCTGTAATAACCCCTTAAGCGTGAATAATATATCGCATCGTGAATTTTTGAACCATAACTGCCGGCATACGAGAAACCGGCTCCGAATCCAACGGCCTTGAACGCCTGTATGCTCATTAACGCGGCAGCGATTCTGGCGTCAAGTTTTTTATCCCACTGGGTGTAATCCCCAAGCCCGGCAGGCAACCCTTCAGCAAGTACTTTTACCGTTCCTCCCAGAGTGTCACCTGCAGCAGCTGCTATATCTATCTTTTTTATCATTTTGACCGCTGCTTTAGCATCGGCCACCCTTAAATCGCCCGGCACTTTTTTCTGCACGGCACGCATTCTTTCCTCAATTTTCATGATAGGCAATACCGGGTCTTCGGCCTTAATCCCCCCGATTGATGTCACATAACCCAGCACGCGTACGCCGAGCGCGGCCAATGCCTTTATGCATACAGCTCCGGCAGCCACTCTTGCCGCGGTTTCCCTGGCGCTGGCCCTCTCAAGAACATTGCGCAAATCATAATGCCCGTATTTCATGCCGCCGGAAAGGTCAGCGTGCCCGGGCCTTGGCACAACAAACTCTTTTACGGGCATTTTTACAGGTTCGCATGACATCATATCTCGCCACGATACAAAATCCCTGTTTTTTATAAGTAAAGCTATCGGCGAACCTATTGTCCTTCCGTGTCTGACACCCGATATTATTTCAACCTTATCCGATTCAATCTTCTGCCTTCCGCCGCGGCCGTAGCCTTTCTGCCTGCCGGCCAGGAATATGTCAATATCGTCCGCTGACAACTCCAGTTGTGATGGCACCCCGTCAATTATAGCCACAAGCCCTTTTCCATGCGATTCTCCTGCTGTCATATACCTTATCATTTTACTGTCCCCTTTTTGTGGAAAAAGCCGCATCATGCGGCCATTGCCGCAGGAACCCTAAAACCGGTCGCGCCTTTGCTTCCCGAATTTAAGATGCCGTGCTTTTGGCCCCTTTTGCGGCTTTTTCAGCCTGCTTACTTCAGTCTTCAACTATAGAAGGGGTAAGGAATACCACAAGTTCCACTTTTTCCTTCTGGTCCTTTGTCCCCTTAAAAAGGTTGCCTAACAGGGGCAGGTCACCCAAAATAGGTACCTTGTCCTCCTGTATCGTTATTCTCTCCGTTATCAATCCGCCTATTACCACGGTTTCATTGTTTGATGCCGTAATCTGTGTGGTGGCTTTTTGTTTTGTCGTATCAGGAGGCGCGGTCCCCGTCACTGCCCCCAAAATCTTTGTGACTGTCACGTCAACGTCCATTATTACGCTGTTGCTGTCCGTTATCTTGGCCGAAACAACAAGGGTTATAGGTAATTCTATTGACTCGTACGATTTTGAGATAAGCGGCGCAGAGTTGGCCTGCTCCTGTATTGTTGTTTTTTCATAATAAGTCGTCCTCGTGGTATCAATAGTCGCGGACTGGTTATCTCCTACCGCTATCTTTGGCGATGACAGAAGGGATGCCTTGTTGTTGCTCTCCAACGCTGAAAGCGTCGCGTCTATGCGTATGCCGTTCTGCAGCATGCCTACAAAAAGCTGGCCTGCAGCGGTGCTTCCAACGGGTATACCGGAAACATCGCCGATGATATGCGGATTATTATCCTGAGACTCACCCGTCCATTTTACCCCGACATTTTTCATTGCGCCGACATTTATTTCATAAAGTTTGGCCTCAATAAGCACCTGCTTGAGCTTGATGTCAAGTTTTTTAATTACCGCTTCCACTTTCTTAAGGTAACCTGCGCTGTCTGTGATTATCAGGTTACCTGAGCGGTCATCAACCTCCACCTTCCCGTCAGCGCTCATGAAAGACTTTAATTTTGACTCTATGGCCGACGGCTTAATATACTGCAGCTTGTAAACTTTTGTCTTTAATCCTCCGCCGTAGCTGCCGTCATCCTCGGTTGAGCCGCCCGCGTCCACGGAACTTATCATGCTCATTACCTTGTCCACATCCTCGTTGGTTCCTACCACCATAAGTCTGTTATTGCCCTGGCTTGTGTCAACCTGCAGCGCCACATCAAGCAGCGGTTCCTTGTTTACCTGGACATCAAGCAGTGTTTTCAAATCCGAGGCTTTCATTGTCCTTGGATAATAAAATTTAGCGCGTTTTTTCCTAAGCTGCTTGGCAGTTTTTAGTTCGCTTATGGTCCCAATTTTTATTATTCCTTCATCCACCTCATAAAAGAGTCCCTGCGGTATCAATATGTCCCTTAAAACCTGGTCAAGGGGCTGTTCATCATGCCTTATCGTCACAGGTTTGGCCGTCGCCACAGCAGGGCTCACTGAAAACTCAAAACCTGTCTGTGTGGAAAGCAGCCTTAAAACACCCGGGAGGTTCGCGTCCTGAATGTTTATGGAAATTCTCTGGTAAAGGTCAAGTTTTTTTCTCGGCCTCTTGCCGTAATTTTCAGGATTGTCAATATCTATGACTATTTGGTTCTGGTCCCGCACTACGGTGAACGGCATATTTTCATTGAGTCCCATGCTTATATCAACTGATTTTGCCGCCGCGTTTTCCTTCGCGATCACGGAAGTCACCGCTCCCTCGCCGATTTCAAGCGAACCTTTTTTCCATATGGATACGGCTTCAAGCACATTCAGGATTATTTTCATTCCGGCAGAATCTTTTTTAACCCTGTATTTTACCGGGCCGTCGGCTGTCACTATTATACGGGTCTTTTTTCCAAGATTTTTCCCGGCAACATCCACAATCCTGTAAAGCATGCCTGACGAAGGGGGCACGTAGGTTTCAGGCTGCTCCGCGACCCTTGCCTGGGCTACGGCCTTCGGCACTTCTATGACGATCGTATTACCGTCATTTCTTGTCTTCCACCTCATCTTGCTGTCAAGGTCCACAACAATCCATGCCGTTGACCCGTGCTGAGCGCTGCGTATCCTGCTCACGCCTCCTTTTCCAAAACTTATGGTCCCGCCATTCACCGAGCAATTTGAAAGCTGAGCCAGTATCCTGTGGTTTGGCGGCGGCGAGAGTTCAGTCGCCTTATAAACAACTTTAGCCGATGTAATAACGCGCACTTCAACCCTGTCATTAAAATCAAGCGCAAGTATCTTATCAACTTTTACCGTTGAAACAGCAGCCGTTCTTACCGTAGGCGCGGTGTCCTTCTTTTCCGGTGTAACCGCGGGTTTAACTTCACGCGCTTCAACCGCGCCCGAGTCCATCATGGACCCGGTCTCCTTCTGTTCCACAGGAGAGATACTTATAAAATCATCTTCTTCCTGGGCGTGTACAAGTGATATAAAAGCAACTGCCGACATAACCGCCAGCATTAACGTCAAACGCCTGATATTGGTTTTCATTATTCCTCCCTGTTATTAATAAACGCTTTCTGAATTTTGTTCCGGCCTTATATTAGGGCCCTCGGTACTTACGTCAAGCTTAAAAATCACTTCCCTGTCTCCTTGCCTCAGCAAAACTATATCCACGCCTCTTATTTCTCCCTCAATTCCCTCTATAACGCGGTCATTTTCACCGTAAAGCCTGCCTTCGGCAAAAATATAACCAAAGGGGGTTCCATTCTTGCTTTTAAACAAAGCGGTTTTCAGCTGACCGCTTTGCGTTATGCCTATAAGTGAGAATGTGGTTATATCGACTGAAACCGCCGCTATTGTGGAATCCTTTTCGTGCCTTGCCGAGAAAGGGTCTCTCTTGGCCTTGTTCTTGAATTCATAAAGCGGTTTTATTAAGTACTCGTCCTCAGCAACCGCCAATGGCGTCCCGATAGAAACAATATAAAACTGGCACAAAGCCATGATCAACGCCGAAATCACTAATCCTGTTTGCGCCTTTTTCAACATAAAAAACACCGCCTTTATTCTGACAACGAATATATCTTTATCGTCATTGAGACAGCGAGATTTTTCTCCTGCGCTATGCCCGCGCCGGCCACATCATTTTTTTGAATAACTACGGCAGAAGGTATGGTAAGCCTCTCTATGTATCCAATTCGCGTCAGAAAGTATCCCAGATCCGAATAATTGGAAGCAAAGTTCACATTAACAGAAAACTCCTTGTAATCGCCTTTATTGACTTCCTTTCCGGGCTGGAAGCTGACTATGTCTATGTTACTCTCTGTGGCGCTCTTTGTTATCTCCCTAATTGTGTCAGCTATATTAATCTCGCCCGGAAGTCTTTTGTTTATAAAGTCAACCCGTCTGTTGATTTCCGAAGCCCTGGCGATAAATTCCGAATAGCGGCTGACCATTTCTCTCGCGTCCCTTAGGTCTTTTTTCTTTTGTTCAAGGACGACGGTTTTTGCCTTGTAATTCTTCATCACAGGCATTGCCCAATACTTCACATAGGAAAATATTGCAAGTCCTGAAATAAGTACCGCGGCTGCAATGTTATTCTGCTGTTCCTTTGTGAGCTTTATATTCAATCCTATAGGAGCCGTCGCTGTTTTAGCTGCTCCTCCCGGCATTCCGGGCTGTCCTGGCGGCATTTTTTCACCTTTCCTGTTTTGTTTTATAAACTAAATTAATCGTAAACGACACTACTGAAACGCCAAGCAGGTCCTGCGTTCCGATCTGGGCAGCGGTAATATCCATTATCTTTGGCGATGTATCAAGCCTCTTTAAAAAATCCGCGACCACCACTTTTGAAAGCGCATACCCTGCAACCCTTATACCCAGGCCTTCGTCCTTAACCTTGTCCTGGGCAAGCGCCGAGAGCCACATGTCGGGCAGCACCATTTCGCCTACGGTGTCAAGTATTTCGGTCCAGAAAGACTGCTCCTTAAGCAGCGAGTCTATCACAGCCTTTTTCTTCTTGTACGCCTCTTCCATGGCGTTGAACCTTTTCACTTCCTCTATCTTGTCCTGCAAAGACGCTGACTCAGCGTCAATTTTCCTTATTTCCGCCTCAACCTTTCCTGTCCTGGTCTGCCAGTAGAAAACAAAGGCCAGCATTCCGGCGACAACAAGCGCGCCCGCGGCACCCGAGGCCATTATTATCATCTGCAGCTTTTTCTGCTTCTTCACCTTTTGGGGAATAAGGTTGATTTCTATCATTGCTTACCCCCCATTCTTAGCGCCAGTCCGAGGGCAACATTGAACTGGACCGCGTTCGCGCGGAGATAGTCAAAATCAAAGTTCTTTGAGTTGATGCTTATATTTTTAAAAGGGTAATTTATTTCCACGGGTATCCCGAGTCTTTCAGACAGGAACCTGTCTATGTTCTTGATCTTTGAACTTCCGCCCGAGAGAAGTATTTTCTGCACCGGCTTTTTCTTCTGCGTGCTTTCATAGTAGTCAAAGGCCCTTCTTATGTCGTTTAACAGCTTGTTCAGGGACGGCGTTATCGCCTCAAATATCTTGGACGACTTGTCATCCGCCGACGGCGCCGCCGAAAGCAGGAGCTCGTCGCTTTCCACCATTATTACGGCCTGCTGTTTCTTCAGCTCCTCTGCCTGCGCGAAATTCAGGCCGAATTCCCTCTGTATTTCCTTTGTGAAATTGTTACCGCCGATATTAACGTCCCTGGACAGGTGCGGGACGCCCTTTTCAAGTATGTTTATCATAGTGAACTTAGCGCCTATATTTATTATGGCAACCGTGTCCGCCCTAATGCCCGAATCAGCATCATCCTGGGCGTTCAAAGAATAAGCGTTACACATGGCAAAAGCGTCAACATCTATTGCGTGCGGCGTTATTCCGGCAGCCTTTATTATTTCCAAGTGCTGATTCATTGTATCATTTTTTACAGCGACAAGGAGAACCTCCATTTTTTTCTGGTTTTCATCCTGAGCCTCCGAGAGCACGCTGTAATCAAAAACCACCTGGTCCATTCCCAGCGGTATATACTGTTCGGCCTCGTACGGCACCATATTTTTCAGTTCTTCTGCCGTCATATAAGGCACCTTTATATACCTGATTATAGCGTTGTCGCCGGGTATCGCGGTCACTGCTTTCTTGCTGGCTATATTTTTTTGTGAAAGGATTTTTTTTATTGTATTTACATACAGGGAAAACCTCACATCCGGCTCAAGTTCATCCACGGAGTCGGCTGTCAGGTTCATGATTTCAGCGCCCACCAGTTCGTATCCTTCCTTGCCCTTTTTAAGCTTGACAGCTTTTATTGAGGAACTGCCAATGTCAAGCCCTACAACTGACTGTGAAAAAAGCTCAAGCGCCATTCTCATCTCCTGTTTCAGGTTATGAACAAACTCCTAATAACAAAAGCCGCGGAAATAAACGGCACAAACGCGATTTTATCGCTACGTTTATAAATTCTCATAAAAACAAGAACCGCGGACACAGCGCCGCCTATTATGAAAGCAAGCGCTATAATTTCAAGCACAGGTTTAAGCCCTGCACATGAGCCTATTGCGCTGAATAATTTAATGTCACCCTCTCCTATTTTCCCTGCGGTCACGTAATTTAAAGTATAAATCAGGAGGCCCGCTGCAGCAGCTCCGGCAAAGGAATCAAACAATCCTGCTTCATTATTTACGTTAAAAACATTAAATATAAAACCAGTGGCAAATAATAACAACACAATACTGTCCGGAACTTCTTTTTTGTCAATATCTATAAAAGTTAACACTATCATATAACCTATTAATATTATATTAAAAAAATAGGTTTTTTCAAGTCCAAATTTAAGAAAAAAGAAAACAAACAGTAAACCTGTCAATAATTCAACAAAAGGGTATCTTATTGAGATAGGCCTGCCACAAGACCTGCACCTGGCTTTTAGCAGTATAAAGCTTAGCAATGGAATATTATCATACCAGGAAATCGGCTTTTTGCATATGGGACAGTATGATCTGGAAGGAAAAACTATTGATTTTTTACGCTGTATCCTGTAAATACATACATTAAGAAAAGAACCGATAATAAGGCCAAAAAGGAAGACTGTAGTTATTGGGAAAATATAAATTATCTTCCTCCTTTTCATATAATCTCATTTATACCACTATAATATCATATTTTAGCCTTTTTTCAATAATAAAAAAGGCCGGCTGCAATTAAGCAACCGGCCTTTAAGTCAGTCACGTACTAGTCATAACCGTACATTGAATAAGCTATGCTTTTTGAGTCAGTCTGTGAATTGTTGACCCACAGGTCACCGGTATTCCTGTTGTACTTCCAGCCGTCAGTATTCGTCGCAATTGTTGCGTACGGCGCGTTTTCAGCCACAACGCTGACAACTGTGCTGGATCCGCTCAGCGTCGTGCCGCCCATGCTTCCGGGATGCGTAACCTTTACCGGCGGAATCCTATCCATATACCTTGTGAAAGAGTGAGTCAGGTCATTCGGAAATACACCGGTATTGTCGCCATAATATATTGAAATGGCTGACTTTATAGCGCCGGCATTGCCTTTTGTGGCTCCTTCCCTTGCTTTCTCGAGCATGTCAGCAAATCTCGGAATAGCGACTGCCGCGAGAATACCGATGATAGCAACAACTATCATCAGCTCAATCAGGGTAAAACCTTTTACTTTTTTCATACATTCACCTCCTTCCTGTTTTTTATTATTGCTATGCTGAATCTCTGAATATTATATAACATTTTTTAATAATTTTGTCAAATTTTATTTTTTTTCCCTTTTATTTATATAGGGATTTTTTTAACTTACCATTGATCCCATAGAGAACATGGGTACAAACATCGCCACAACAATACCGCCAATTACCACTCCAAGCACAGCCATTATCATTGGCTCTATCATTGACATAATTGAGTCAACTGCTGTGTCAACTTCGGTATCATAGAAATCAGACATCCTGAGCAGCATGTCATCCAGTTTTCCTGTCTCTTCGCCGACTGACACCATCTGAACGACCATAGGCGGAAAAAGCTTTGTGGCTTTTAATGGCTCTGTCAGGCTCTGGCCTTCCCTTACAGCGGACCTTGTTTCAAGCAGTGCCTTTTCTATAACCTTGTTTCCGGATGAGCGGGCTACTGTATCCAGCGCGTCAAGAATCTGGACACCGGATTTTAAAAGCGTGCCCAGCGTCCTTGAAAACCTGGCAACAGTCTGCTTTTTTACAAGTATGCCGAATACCGGCATTTTAAGTATAAGTTCGTCTATTATCATTCCGCCGCGTTCTGTCCTCTTTAATATCTGTACAATAAACACAAAAGCCGCTATTGATCCTACCTGCACAAGGGCCCATTTTTGCTCAAATTCACTTATCCCAAGAAGTATCCTGGTGGGCGTGGGCAGCTGGCCTCCAAAACTCTCAAAGACGGTCTTAAAAGTCGGCACAACCTTGACCATCAGTATGATTACTATGATAGCGGCTATTATCATGATTGTAACCGGATATGTCATAGCGCCTTTTATCTTTGATTTTAATGCTTCGGCCTTTTCCAAGTACGTTGACAGCCTGTCAAGAATCTGGTCCAGGGCGCCTGAGAGCTCACCAGCCCTTATCATGTTGCAGAAAAGCGTGTCAAAAACACTGGGGTATTTTGACATTGCGTCTGAAAGGTTGGCGCCTCCGCCAATGTCATCCCTTATTTTTGCCAATACTTCCTTGAAAACCTTGTCCTCAGCCTGCTCACAGAGTATGTTCAGAGCCTGAAGCACAGGAAGGCCAGCGCCTATCATTGTTGAGAACTGCCTGCAGAATATGGTTATTTGATCCGTTTTTACGCGCGGCCCTGTTTTAAAGATAGCCGCAAGCCCACCCTGCCTTGTTGCGGAAACAAGGGTCATTTTCTGGGCCTTTAGTTTTGCCGATAGCGTTGCCTCGTCCTGAACTTCAATCTGCCCGTCAATAACCCTGCCGTCAGGCGTCTTTGCCTTGTAATAGAAAAGCGCCATTTAGACTCCCTTCATCATCCTATACCCTGTATCATTCTCTGTAAGTCCTTTGGATCCGTAGTTCTGGCGAATATCTCATTATATGAAACAAGCTGTCTTTGATACAACTCAACCAGAGACGCATTCATTGTTCTCATGCCATATTCTGTACTTGTCTGCATTATTGAGTAGATCTGGTGTACTTTCTCCTCCCTAATCAGATTCTTTACAGCCGCATTTGACAACAACACCTCCACAGCAATAGCCCTTCCCGAAGAATAGGATTTTGGAAGAAGCTGCTGTGAGAGAACAGCCTGAAGGACAAATGAAATCTGCGCGCGGACCTGCTGCTGCTGGTGAGCAGGGAATACGTCAATTATCCTGTTTATTGCCTGCACAGCGTCAGGCGTGTGGAGTGTGCCGAACACAAGATGCCCAGTCTCCGCAATTGTCAGGGCCGCTGATATGGTCTCAAGGTCCCTCATTTCCCCGACAAGTATTACGTCAGGATCCTGCCTTAATACGTATTTTAGGGCTGTGGCAAAAGTGGAAGTGTCCGTGCCGACCTCCCTCTGGTTCACTATGCAGTTCTTGTGCGTGTGAATGTATTCAATAGGGTCCTCTATCGTGATAATATGTCCGGCTTCATGCGAGTTTATCCAATCAATCATTGACGCAAGGGTTGTTGATTTTCCGGAACCCGTAGGCCCGGTGACCAGTATGAGGCCTTTTGGCGTTTTCACTATGTCCGACACAACGGGCGGCAGCCCCAGTTCCTCAAACGTAAGTATGTTCATCGGTATGTTCCTTAATGCAGCTGCAACCGCGCCCCTCTGCTTGAACACGTTCATCCTGACACGGCCGATACCCTCAACACCGAACGAAATATCAAGCTCGTTTTCCCTTTCAAAACGCTCCTTCTGCTCGTCTGTCAGTATGCTGTAAATTATATGCTGGCAGTCATCAGGCCTTAATTTTTCAAACTCAGTGGCGACCATGTCTCCGTCAATCCTTAGCATTGGAGGTATTCCAACGGTAATATGAAGGTCTGAGGCTCCTTTTTCAAACATTACCCTCAACAAAGTGTCAATATTTATCATTCAAGAACCTCCTGGTTTATTTTTCTGCTTTATATTATAACTGATAACTTACAGTTGTCAATTTATAAATTGACAATAAAATTACAATGCCTTATTTTATTAAGATTTTTTTCATGACAATTTCAAGCTACGGGACAAAATATTGGTTAGTCTTATTTTCCTGCGCCTAAGCCGGTTCTTTATTCGCCGGTTATTTTCCTGATTGCGGTAATATGGTCCTCTTTTATCACAATAAATTCAAGCCCCACCCTGTATTTTTTCAGTTTTTCGTCGTTCCTTACCCAGCGGATTTCCGCGAACGTTGCAAGCTGGCCACCCTCATCCAGGGAAACATCAATACGGAGTATATTGTCGGGTTTTAACTCTTCCTCACACAAAAGCTGCATGCCCGAAGTGCTGATATCAGCGCTGCTCACATGCCTCCTGGACGCTGAAGCGAGCTCCTTTTCGCTTTCCTCCTTGGGCATTACCCTGTATGAAACCTTCAGTATTTTCTCAACTCTTTTGTGCTTCCGCCTGTCCACATACATCTGTCCTTCCGGCATATGGTGTCTCCCTTTGTCTCTTAACTATAATGTATCAGATGGCGGCTTAAAATTCAAGTTCGCGGCACTATAGTTCAACACGGACACTTGCGAACTTTTTCCCGGCCGGCTTTACCAGGTTCCCGGAAATCAGCCTGTTGTCAAGAAAAAAAGCCTTTTTGCCTGTCCTTTTCACCTCAATATCATACTCGCAGCCCCTGAAAACCCTTTTCATCCTGTACCCCTGCCACTCATACGGTATTCGTGGTTCTATCCTAAGCCCTTCAGGTTCAGGTTTTATGCCCAGTATGTATTGTGTGGCAGCCACAAACATCCATGAGGCCGTGCCGGTAAGCCAGGAATTTGCCGCTTCACCAGGGTTTATGGAATCATTTGAACAGATAGTCTGCGAATAAACGTAAGGCTCGGCCTTCAGAATTTCAGCCCTTTCATTGTATTTTATCGGAAGTATATTCCTGTAATACCGGTAGGCAATGTCCGGCCTTCCCAGGCACGCTTCGGCAATAATGGCCCATGCGTTCGCGTGAGCAAAAATACCGTTTTCCTTCCTTCCTTTATTATACCTTGATATCAAACCGTAAGTCTGGTCATATTTGTCAAAAGGCGGCCATACCTTTTTTACGCCTTCTTCGGACGCAAGCAGCTTCGCTACGCTATCCATGCATTTTTCAGCCTTATAACGCTCCGCAGCGCCGGATATCACTGCCCATGTCTGCGAGTTTAAAAATATCCTGGCCCTTTTGCTCTTTTTTGTTCCGATTATCTCGCTGCCAAAACCCCTGTAATACCAGTTTCCGTCCCAGCACTTTTTGTTTATAATATCTGATAATCTTTCAGCCCTCCCGCAGTACAGCCGGGCCTCTGCTCTTTTGTTCATTATAAGAGCCATTTTTTCCATAAGCTTCAGCCCGTAAACGTAAAGCTCCGCGGTCAATACTGACTCAGGCTTTTTTGCCTCCATCCACAGGTGAAGCGTATCATTCCAGTCTGCAGTCAGAATCAGCGGCAGGCCGTGCCTTCCCTTCATCCTTTCAGTGTAATTAATGGCCCTTTTCAGGTGCGTATAAACCGTTTCCTTTGCCGCAGAATCAGCGTAAGGCGTTTTCTCTCTCAGTATTCCAAAATCCCCTGTTTCGCAGATATATGAATAAACCATCTGTATCAACCACAGGTGGTCGTCGGAGAAGCCTTTCAAATCGCCCCTGCCTCCCAATGGGAAAAACTGGTGGTAACAATCTCCGGTCCTGAATTGCGTGGTTGAAAGTATCTGAAAAATCCTTGACTTAACCCTTTTCGGCATATGCGCGGCCACCGCAAGTGTGTCCTGGCAAGAATCCCTCGTGCCCATGCCTCGCCCCTCGCCGTTTTCATAAAACGATATATATCTTGACCAGTCAAAGGTTGTCTTGCACTGATACTGGTTCCAGACATTTACCATTGTATTGAAATCACGGTCCGGCGTCTTAACTTTAATGGCCGAAAGATAAGAGTCCCATGATTTTTTTACGGCTTCAAGCGCCCTCCCGGATCCTTTTGCTGAGCAATAAAGTGAGCGCATTCTTGAAGCGTCGCTTTTGCTCCTGCCAAACCCCAGGCACACAATTACATGTTCCTCGCCGCCGGGCTTTAAATCCATTTCAACCCTTAAGGCCGCGCAGGCCACGCCTCCCCTTATTATTGAATTTGAAAGTTTGCCGTTTTTAATGCCCGCCGGATCGGACTCGGAGTTGTACATGCCTATAAAACTGTCCCTTGAGCATTCAAAATCCAGCGGCTTTTTATTCATTGCCATAAAGGCATAGCCGGGCCTGTCGCCGACATAGTTCCTGTTCGCCTTCATGTCAAAAGCAGGATGCGGTTCAATAAAATTATAGAAAATCATGCCGCCCGCATACGAGCAGCGCGTAAGGTGCATTGACCACTGTATATTCCTGGACTCCGGCTCTGACCAGAAAGTGAATTCCGAATATGGCACAACCGAAAGCTTCCTTGTTTTCTTTCCGGCATTCCTTATCTTCAGGCGCCAGACCTCGCAGTCGTCTTCCTGAGCTACAAAATAAGCAGTTTCATGCTCCACATCACCGTACCTGGAGGAAATCACCGTATATCCCTGCCCGTGCCTGCACTCGTAAAAATCCGGCTTTCTCATCACTGGCTGCCATGTAGGTGACCAGAATTCCCCTGTTTCAATATCTTTTATGTAAAAATACCTGCCGGGCCTGTCAACAGGCACATTATTATACCTGTACTTTGTGATACGACGCTCGCGCGGGTCCTTGTGAAAGGAAAACCCGCCGCCTGTCTGGCTAACTATTCCGCAATAGCCCCTCTTATTTGATATATAATTTATCCAGGGAGAAGGGGTGTCGGGCCTGTTTATTACGTACTCCCGTCCATCGGCCGAGAACGATCCGTATCTCATTTGATTCCCTCGGTCAGGCGTCTGTCTTAAAAGGCACGGACGCTGTCTTAAACTGCTGTTTTAAGGCCGGAGTCAGCTTAAAATAATTCATGACCGTACAGTAAGCTTTTATACCCTTTATGCCTAACTCATACACGGGCATTCCTTCCTTTAACGGCACGCCGAAAACGTCACACTGCACTTCGCCCTCAATATTGGGAAAATTCAGTTCCTCCCTGAATTCCTCTTTTTCCTTCTGGCTCAATGACAGCCAGTTTTTAAGCGTAACACTTTTGTTAATATCCATATGTTTTAAAAAAGCCTCTCCTTTTTGCATGTTTGCTCCTTTTTTTCAGTTTACAAGCACGGAAAACGCCCTTAAAGCCTGATTAATGCCCCATTTTAATAGCACAGGGAACTGCTCCGGCGAAAGAGCGTAAACAAGGCAAAAACAACCGGCAATCAGCACCGCAGCCAGCCACTTCGTGTAGGGGCCGGCCGTCCTTATGATCAGTATCACCGCAAGGACGGACACAAGAGCTGGAGCCACCGTCTTTATGTCACCCAGCGGCAAGCTGTGGCCCGCAATAT
Organism: uncultured Spirochaetia bacterium; assembly: GCA_964398505.1. Taxonomy (GTDB): domain Bacteria; phylum Oederibacteriota; class PGYV01; order PGYV01; family CAYNMZ01; genus CAYNMZ01. The sequence continues at coordinate 1,483 of CAYNMZ010000026.1, read as the reverse complement.
ATTTGCTGGAAGTACCCAAAAAACGGGCCAGGTCAAAATTTATCCCAAATAATATCAGAATTATTTCAAGGACAATTACGCAAAGCAGCGCTATTGAGGCAGTTTTTGTGTGAATTCCCCATGTCCTGTACGCCTCATAAAACGCTGCCGGAAGAAGCCCGGCAGCTATTATTACTGGCTTTTTCATTATCAGTCCGGCCACTGCGCAAGCAACCGCAATCACAGTCACTACCGAGCATAAAATAACCGGCGACCTGTCAAATTCCCTTTTAATCGAAAAAGCCCTTGCTTTCCTCTCCTTTTCCATGTTCCCCTCCATATTTTGATTTACCTGTATCCTGCCAACGCAGCCGCCTTTTTGAAATCCGCCGGCAGCGGCGGCTTTATTTCAATCCTTTTTCCGCTTAACGGACAGACAAAAGAAATTTCAGCAGCGTGCAGCATCTGTCTTTTTATATCTTTTTTCCACCCCGGCCTTACGGTCTTTTCGCCGTATTCCTTGTCTCCGAGTACCGGGTGCCCCAACGAGCTTAAGTGCACCCTTATCTGGTGCTTCCTTCCAGTTTGAATCTCAACGCCAAATACAGTTATCCCATACCCCTTGGAAAGCGTCCTTACGTAACTCATTGCCGGCTTCCCGTCAACAGGGATTTTTACCATGGTTTCGCTAAAACGAGCCTCTCCCTCGCATATAGCCAGGTATTTCTTGGTCACTTCCTTTTCTTCCCACATTCGCTTATAAGCCTCAAAAATACGGGTATCAGCCGCAAAAAGGTTGACTCCTGTAGTGTCCCTGTCAAGCCTGTGTATGGCCCTTATACCCGGATTTTTCATTTTTTTCCTGAGCAGATCCTCAACAGAGCCCGCATTTCCGTCAGAAAGCATTCCCGCGGCCTTATCTACCGCGATTATGTTTTCATCCCTGTATAATATCCTTATTTCATCCGCGGGCTTATCCTGCGCTTCCGTGTTTACGCTTACCCTGTCTCCGGGATTAAGCATATGTGATGCCATCCATACTCGCCTGTCGTTCACAAATACGCTCTTAGAGTCAATAATACGCTTGGCTTTTGACTTTGATATAAATAGCTCCGCGCTTATAAAACTTTTCAGGTCCTGCCTTTTTCCCGACGTAACCTCCACATTGCCACCATCCTTCATTTTCAGGATTATAATACACGAAATGGCATTTGTGTATATATAAATAAAACAAAAAGGCCGGATTATACCGGCCTCTTTATCTGGCGACCCTACGGAGAATCGAACTCCGATTATCGGCTTGAAAAGCCGGTGTCCTAACCGTTAGACGATAGGGCCGTCTTAATTCTATATTAATGAAAACCGGCGCATACCGGTCAGTCATTTGCAATGTTTCAGGGAGTGAATTTTACAAAAAAACAATGTTTATGTCAACATTTAAACACTACAGTTGTTGTATGCTTTTGTGTGTAATTTAAGTAAAAGGGGTTCCAGCCCTGTATTA
>CAYNMZ010000025.1:0-17884 GCA_964398505.1 uncultured Spirochaetia bacterium | reverse complement strand
CAGTATTTCCACGAAAGAAACATATACCATGACACCTGCTGACAGGCCCATACCGAACGAGAGGAATTTCCCGCCCCTGCTGCCAAAAACGAAAGCTATGGCAGAGCCTATGGCGGTTGACATACCCGCAAAAAGCGACAAAAGAAGTCCGGCTATTATGCTGTTTTCCATGAACACATTATATCACAAACGCTATATGAACAGCACCTGCCCGCCGTCAGCGGACGCGAGAAACGAAGCCACACCCACAATATCCGTTATCTCGTCTATGAGGTCCTCTTTCTTTACACCCATAACGTTCATGGCCATTTCGCACGCGTATATTTTAGCGCCCAGCGCTATGGCGTCCTGCAGCATACCGTCAACATCCTTTACGTTCTTGCTCTTCATTATCATCTTCATGAGCTCCGGCCCCATGCCCGCGAAGTTGAACTTTGACAGCGGCAGGTTGTTTCGGCCGCCCATCATGACGTTGAAAGCCTTCTGCAGGAAAGAGCCCGACCCTGCCTTCCTGCCTTTCTTTTTCTTGAGTATGTTCAGCCCCCAGAACGTAAAAAACAGGTTCACCTCGTAGTCAAAAGCCTTGCCTCCGTTCGCCAGCACAAGCGCAGCCAGCGCCTTGTCAAAATCCCCGGAAAAACAGATGATAGACAGTTTCTTCGTTTCTTCAGCCATTGTCTTTCTCCTTTACTTTGAAATTTGTAGTTTGAAATTCGAAATCAACTCATATACCACAAGCGCGTGCGTGCGGTAAAAGACATGCGCGAGCTTGGTAAATGCGGCCATGACCACGAGCTGCATGGCAGGGGCGACATGGACAAGAAAAAGTATGTCAGCTGTTTTCTGGTCCACTTTCGGCAGATAAACAAGAATTTCCAGCACAAAGCCGGTCAGGCCGATGAACCACAGGGTAATAATGAACCACCAGTCCGAATACGTTGAATTGTCGTAGGAAACCCCGCTTTTTTTCAGCCTGTTGATTATTATCATGCTGGCTCCGTACATCAGCATCAGTCCGGAAATTGTCCCGATAAGGCGCGGCGGGTACCATATGGCAACCAGAAGTTCAGGGTCCTTAAACGCAAAATCGAGCAGGGTCGCGGAGAAAAGCCCCATAAAACCCCATGCTGTCATGGCGTGCAGGAACCAGGGCTTCCTGTAAAGAGGCAGTTCCTTTTTCTCCTCATCACATTCCCTGAAGCGCTTAAAAGCGAACATTTCCCGCATTACGGTTGTAAACGCCGACCTGAAAGCCTCGGCAAAAGCCTTTATCGGCGTTTTTTTCCGTCCCAATTCCCCGATAACCGCGAACACATCCTTAATCTCGGATGCCCTGAACGCTATTATTAGCATTCCGGCAAGCAGCGTGACAGCGGCTATAGCCATGATTATTATACCAATACTATGTATCAATTCGTAGGGAATATGGAAAATCTCAATAATCTTGTGCCCGAGCCTGTGCTCAAGCCTGTTGGCGTACATGAACAAGGCGAAAAAAAGCGCCATCGCGGTCATAAACAGGAAATTAAACACAGGGTATTTGTACAAAAGTTTTGTAATGCCCGTTAAGTCCGCGTTTGCAATTGAGTATCGCCTGGCTGCGGCCATAAAGGCCCCGGGTTTGGCTTCGCGGGGGCATGTCTTTGAGCATTCACCGCAGTAATAGCAAAGCCACGTGCCTTTCGCGGTCAAAAGCGCCTTTTTGTCTCCCAAATGCGCGCGCCTGATAAGATAGCGCGGGAAAGGCGCGTCTTCCTTAGCCAGCGGGCAGATGGCTGTGCAGTTGCCGCAGTTGAAGCATTTTGAAACGTCAAAAGCGCCGTATTTCCTGACGTCCTTTATCAGCTCGGGATTTACTTTCATTTCCCTTCCTCTTTCAGGCTGTATTTTTTAAAACCGTCAATGTCTCCGTTTATCACAACTTCCCCGTATTTGCGCATGGCGTTTATAAACCATAGCGTTTCATGGGAAGTAATTCCCGTATCAGAGGATATTTCCGGCACGGTCTTTGGCCCCGCGCCAAGCGACTTCCTTATGGCCGCCATGGAGGCATTGGTCTTTTTGATCCAGTCCAACAGCTCCTTTTTTACCGGCCCATGCTTTGCCTTAAAACCTTTTATAGCCTCTAAACCCTTCATGAAAATCAACTCCTGTCAGTTTATATTTTATAGTTAATACGCCTGAGTCTTAACTGTCAAATATAAAATATCAACTGTAAATTACTTTTTTACAATCTCCTCAACTACCCTCTCAAATCCCTCTATCTCATACCCTTTCACATCCACCGCCCTCTCCGGGCACACAGCCACGCAGTTGCCGCAGCTTATGCACAGCATGGGGTTGACTTCGGCCTTGTTCTGCGCGTTCATGAATATCGCTCCCTTGGCAGGACAAGACTTCACGCACAATCCGTGTCCCCTGCATTTTTCCGTATTTACAAAGGCAACGTGCGGGTCAAGATGAACGCTTCCGCCTTCAAGTATTGCGGCGGCCTTTACAGCTGCCGCGCCGGCGACAGCAGTTGTTTCAGTTGTGTCAAAAGGCGCCTGGACAGTGCCAGCAAGGAATATGCCGCCTATGGCGGTCTCTACGGGACGCAGCTTTGGATGCACTTCCTGCAGGAACCTGTCCGCTGACTGCGGCATCTTGAACTTATCCGCGACAGCGCCGGGCTTGCCGGGCATTATCCCTGCCGAAAGCACCAGCATGTCCATTTCAGCCTCAATCTCCTCGCCGCCTGAAAGCAGGTCCTTCATCTTTACCTTTATTTTATTTCCTGAGGTCCCCACTTCAGGAAGCTGCCTTGGATCATACCTGAAGAACAAGGCTCCGTTCGCTGAAGCCGTGTCATAATATTTCAGCTCGGTGTCCCTGCCATATGTCCTTATATCCTGGTAGAAATCAAGCACATTGGTATCAGGGTACTTTTCCTTTATCTCGTTTATCGCCTGCAGCGTGACTGTACAGCACACCCTGGAACAATGCGCGTTCACGCGCCGCTCGCCCGGAAGCTTCTTCACGCCTTCAAGCTCACGGCTGCCTACGCAGTGGATAAAGCCTATGGTCTTCACGCCGGCCGGCAGTTTTCCGCCTGTAGGCCCCTTATCATCCAGCATCCTGATAAGCTGCTGAAGCGTCACGACATTTTTCAGCGTTTTATAGCCATACTCGCCTTCATACGGCTCATAATGCTCAAACCCCGAGGCAACTATCACCACACCCGCCTTTATCTCAATTTCCTTTTCCTTTTTTTCAAGGTTGAGCCTTTCTTTAAGCACCTGGCCGCATTTTCCGCATTTTGTGCACGCTTCCCAGTCTATGGCCGGGACCGCAGGATAAGAGGCCGCGTGCGGCATGTATAAGGCCTTCCTGTTGCTTATCCCGAAGTTGAAGGCGTCCGGGACCTCAACGGGGCAAAGCGCTTCAGCCGCCTTGAACTCATCCCATGATACAGGCCCAGTAACTCCGCGAGAGACCTGCCTTACCTTGACGTTAAAATTCCCTATTCCTCCGGCAGCGTCACAGGCTTCGGCGCAGGTTATCAGTTCAACATTACCGCAATCGCCTGTTTCAGCCGACATCCTGGCGATTATTTCCTTCGCTTCCTCGTCTGTCGGATAAAGCCTTCCAAGCTTCGCGGCATTTCCGCCGGTAAAAGGCGATTTTTCTACCAGGTATACCCTGCTGCCTCGCCTGCCGAGGTCAGCGGCCGCGCGCATCCCCGCCGGTCCCGCTCCGATCACAACAGCTGCCGGCAATGACTTGATCTCAATCGGGTCAAGTGGTTTAGCGAGTTTTACCTTTTCCACGGCCCCCCTTGTAAGCCTGATTGCCTTTTCTGTCGCGCCCTCGTGGTCGGCCTTGTGAACCCAGCTGCCCTGTTCCCTGATATTCACCTGTTCCAGCAGGTGCTGGTTCAATCCCGCCTGCACAAGCGCGCGGCCGAAAGTAAGCTCATGAAGCCTTGGCGAGCACGCCGCCACCACTACCCTGTTTATTTTCCCTTCCTTTATGGCTTCCTTTATCTTCTGCTGTCCCGGGTCAGAGCACATGAAAATATAGTCGGTTGAAAGCGCGACTCCGTCAATCTTTCCAATTTCCTCAGCGACTTTTTTCACGTCAATGACATCGGAAATATTGCCGCCGCAGTGGCAGATATATACACCTACTTTAGGTTCTTCGGCACCTGATTTGAATTCCATCACTTGACTGCCTTTCTGTCTTTGTCTTTGATTCCGGAGTCCGGCATGCCCGCCGAAGCTTCAGCTGAGACGGGGGTCCGGAGTCCGGACTGAATATAGTTAGCCGCCTTCATTGCCGCCGCGCCTGCCTCAGCTATTGTGTCCACGATATCCTTCGGCCCGCCCGCTACACCCGCGAAATACAGGCCTTCCACATTTGTAACCTGGGGGTCATGCTTCATTTTCTCCTGTTTTATGAATCCGTATTCGTCCGCCGCTGCCTGCGATATTTTTGCCGGCTCCGCCCCGGGCAATATGCCGTTCGCCATTACAACCAGGTCGTGCCTGACCGTCTTTGGCGCGCCAGATGTCTCTATTTCCTCTATTTTAAGGTCAACATTTCCCGCGACATCCTCGGTCATTTTCGCGACCTTGGCCCTTACAAACCTGATTCCCATGGTCTCGGCGTTCCTGTAAAACTGCTCATAACCCTTGCCGAAAGCCCGGATATCCATGTAATAAACGGTAATGTCGCAAAGCGGCAGCGCACCTGAAAGGAGCATCGCCTGCTTGATGGAATACATACAGCAAACCCTTGAGCAGTAGGGGACTCCTATGCTTTTATCGCGGGAATGCGCGCAAAGCACGAAAGCCGCGTTTTCCGGGGCCTTTCCGTCAGAGGGCCTCATGACCGACCCGAAAGGGCCGCTGGGAGCCAAAAGCCTCTCCATCTGAAAGGCACTAATTATGTTTCTCTGCGTCCCGTCCGAATATTCTTTTTTCCTGTCATTGTCAGTCAGTTTAAAACCCGTGGTAAGTATGACAGTATCTGCCTCCACTGTCTCTTCGGCGGGTTCCTGGTCATAGTCTATTGACTTTGGATTTGTCGGGCAGGCATCATAGCACTTGCCGCACTGCATGCAGTCTTCAGGGTAAAGGACTGCTTTCTGCGGTATGGCGGTTGTAAACGGTATGCATATCGCTTTCCTGGCGCCAGTCATCCTTTCAAAGCTGTGCTTTACATAGACCGGGCACACTTCCTCGCACTTCTTGCAGCCTATGCATATGTCCTCCCTTACATACCTGGGCTTTTTAAGGAGCCTTACCGTGAATCCGCTGCCGTCCTTTTGTACGCCTGTAACTTCAGTATAAGTCATTATCCGGATATTGTCGCTGTGCGCCGCTTCGGACATTTTCGGCGTGGTTATGCAAGACGAACAGTCCAGCGTCGGGAAGACCTTTGAGAGCGCTATCATGTTCCCGCCTATTGACGGTTCTTTTTCAACAAGCAGCACGCTGAAACCCTGCGACGCCAGGTTAAGAGCAGCCTCCATGCCCGCTATGCCTGCGCCGGCTACGACCGCGTGATATTTTTTCACAGACGGCCCTCCCTCTTTTCGGCTGTTATGAATTCCGACATCATGTTGATTTCCTTGAGCAGGGCGTTAGTGCATACGGAGCATATGGCGGTAAGGCGCAGGCGCTTTACGTTCTGCTTTTTTTCCGTCATTTTCGCGTGAGCGATCCTTACGTTTTCGGCAAGCTGTTTGTAGGATTCCTCAACAGGGCAGTCGGCTCCCGCTGCCGCTATTATTATTCCGTCTATGCCCTTGTCAAGCGAGTCAAGGTAGAAATACGACGGCAGTATGCCGGGATAAAGAGTCTTTATAATATAGACGTCAGCAGGATATTCAAGATGCAGCTGTCCAAGCGCGTCAGCGGCAAGGTATGAGCTGCGCGCCATGGTCACTAACAGGATCTTGTTCTTTACCTTTGCTTGAATGTCAGGAGTTTTTTCCATTTCTGTCCTTTGAATTATTAATTACTACTTGAGCCTTTTAACAAAGACCCTGTCAAAAGAAGGGTCCTCAATTACACCCAGGCACTCGTGACCTACTTTGGCGGCCCAGGCAGGTATGTCCTTTTTTGTGCCCGCGTCATTGGACTGTATTTCTATTATCTGCCCCACTGCCACTGCGCCTATTCCCTTTTTAGCTTCCAGCAGCGGGCCCGGGCACGAAGAACCCCTGGCGTCTATTACCTTGTCAACTTTCAGCGCTTTCAGTTCGTCCTGTGTCATACGGCACCTCCGTTTATTTTAAGCCAGTTTCGCGGTCGCCTTTATATTATTGAGCACAACCTTTTGCATCAGCGAGCATGCCTCTGATATGGCAGGGTCGCTTAAACTGTAAAAAACCTGCTTTCCCTGTTTCCTCGATATCACTACTCCGTTTGCTATAAGTTTTGACATGTGCTGCGAAAGGTTAGGCCCGCTTAAACCCGTCGCCGCAGCAAGTTCAGAAGCGTTACGTTCGCCCTTGCAAAGCATCTTTATTATGTAAAGTCTCCACGGGTTGGAAAAAGTTTTGCATATTCCGGCCTGCATTTTAATCACCTTGTCCATTTATCCACCTTCATTACTTAATCACTTGCTTAATTAATTAAATTATAACATATAAAATTGCCAAGTCAAGTGATATTTTTCACAATTTACGTGATTTTTTTCCTTTTCATTAAAGCGATTGGCGTATTTTGTTAGCCCTTTATCATTACGAGGAGCATCTTGAATTTCTCAGGCGCTTTAAGCGAATGCGGCACATTGGCCGGCATAATTAAAAATTCACCCGCCTTAACATCATGCGCCTCGCCGCCGATTGTTACAACCGCTTTACCGTCCAGGACTTCCACAAGAGCGTCAAACGGCGCCGAATGTTCCGAGAGCCCCTGGCCCTTGTCAAAGGCAAAAAGCGTGACAGTGCCGTTCTTTCCCTCAATGACGGTCTGAGACACAACCGATCCGTCCGAATACCGGACCGCGCTTTTCATGTCGTTGATTTTCTGCATTTCTTCCTCCTTTTTTGATTTCGGAACCGGACGGGATTTATAAACGCTTTTCACCTTCAATCCTTTTAATCTCCGTAATATCCTGGGTAACTTCAAGGCAGCCAAGATACCTGCCTTCCTTGTCCCGTACCGGGAAGTACTTGATAAGTATTTTCCTGCCGTTAAAATCAATCCAGAATACCGAGTCCCCGTTTGAACCGCTTTTAAAAGCGTTCAATATCGCGTTCACCTTGTCCAGGCTCTTTGGCGGATGGCAATTCTGAACTTTCCTTCCAAGGTCCATCTTGGTGCGGGGGAATATCCTCCCTGATTTGGGAGTATTGAAGTACTTTACAGTGTCGTTCGCGTCAACAAATGAGCAATCAACCGGCATTGCGTCCATAATGGCCTCGATGGTCTCAACACTAAGCTCTTTAAGGTTCATGTTCGTCCTCCTTGTCTGATTTGGCGTTATTTTTCCTACAAGCCGGGCTTAAAATAGCCCAGGTTGTCGCATTCTTCCTTTATATCCTTCCACTCTTCATCGGTTATCACGTTCATGGCGGTCACGTAAAGTATGTTTTCCTCTTTCTGGGTATGGCCGCCAAACTTTTCCAGAAGGGCCACAGCCATCGGAAGCAGCCTTTCAAGGAACGCCTCAAATCCCATACTGTCCCTGGACTTTATCAGCGCAAGCATTTTTTTCTTGTGCTCCTTCATTTCCGTATGGTCGTGCCACATAATAGCGGGCGGCTGTTCTATGCCGTGCTTCTCAAGCACGGGAAACAGTGTGTTTTCCTGCCTGACATTGTGATTCTCCGATTCCATAAGCTTGTCCATGAGCTTTTCAATCATCATGAGCTCAACTTTCGCGTCATCCTTGTTGCCGACTTTTTTTGCGGTCTTTATCTCATCAATCAATTTTTCCATCATTGTAAGTATGTTCTTATGGTCCTGCTGGAAGCTGGCAATGGGATGACCCTCAGGGACCTTTAAATTCGGGTTCCTGATCGCGTCCTTGAAAAGCTCAAGATGCACGTCACAGGCCTTCATGAGGTCCTCTATCGTGCCGCCTTCTTTTATCAGCTCAGCCTCTGCGGCTGCAATAACAAGCGGGTTTGCGTCTTTTATGGTCTCCTTGAAATTTTTTTTAAGGACCTCCATTTCCTCGGCGCTTGTATGCTCCGTCACTTTCTTTAAAAGCTGCTTTATCCTGTCTTTTGAATCATCCTGCATGTTTTATCCTCTCATGTAGGGGCGTGCACCTGCACGCCCGGCTTTTTCCACGCTGCAATATGCCGCGCAAGGCCCGTTAATAAAATTTTACCGGCTAAGTGCGCGCCGCTACAATTTTTTGAAAAAATAAACCCTCACTTCGTCTTCGGAAATTTTTTCCACCCAGTGCTCAAAACCCTGTGTCCCAAGATAGGCTATTATGGGCGCTGGCTCGAACTTCTGTACCAGAACAAAGCCGCTCCCCTTTTTTACGGAACCGGCCTTCTTCATTATATGCGAAAACGGTTCCTCGTCAATGGCCCTGGCGTCAAATTCGGAAAAATCCACGGCTTTTCCCATCCATGAAGGTTTTTCACCGGACTTGCCTCCGCTTGGTGCAAACTGTTTTTTTAGGAAATCCTCCTGCATTTTCGGAATCCGGCTCTTAAAGTAGGCAAGAAACTCGCCGCCCTTGCCTATCGCTTCATTAAGCTGATAAAGAAGCTCCTTAAGGTATATATTGCCCACGGCAGCGGCCTTTTTCAGGGGCGTGACTTTCGCCACTGTGTTGAATATAACCGGATTGTACATCCGCTTATATTTCGGGGATATTCTTACAAGAACCTCTTTCAGCTCCGGATGCCTTGTTATAACATCATAAACCGTGTCGTCTTCGGTAATGATTCCTTCAGGCTTTTCCATGGTTTCACCTCACATGAATTTCCTTCATTATTCATTATTAATTGTCTTCTTAAGCCCACTCTTCACTTAAGACTTCGCCCTTCAACCCTACTACAATCGCCTTGACCGGCACTTTGCGTTTCGCTTCAGCAGCCGCGGCCTTTGTCAGGCCCAAAAGCCCGCCGCAGCAAGGCACCTGCATCATCATGACAGTAATTGTGTTGACTTTCGCCTCGTCAATAAGCGCCCTTATCTTTTCCCGGTATATGTCCTGTTCGGAATCCAGCTTGGGGCAGGCAATTGCCAGGGATTTACCTTTCAAGTAATCCCGGTGAAAATTGCCCATTGAAAAAGCCACGCAGTCAGCTGCAAAAAGCAGGTCCTTGCCCTGGAAATACGGCGCATTTGGCGATATCAGGTGCATCTGGACCGGCCACTGCCTAAGTTCTGACTGCTGGCTTATTCCCGCATTGTCATTTGAATTGCGGTTATTGTCACCGCTAAAGTCAATAGTCCTTGCCCCGGGGCATCCGCCCCCCATGTGCCCGTGAGTCATTTTTTCCTCCTTATAATCCGGTATTTCAATCCCGTTCTTTTTCAAATAAATAAGCGCCTGGTCCAGGTACTTTGTCTCTCCGTGGACTTCAAGATGTTTCAAATGCGCTTTCAGCGTATTAACCCCGGCTTTTACTATATTTACCATTACCTTTTCCTCGTCATAAGGCATTGCTTCCTTTTTCTCCACTTTAAGGGCGCCTTCAGGGCATTCCTTGATGCAGGCCCCAAGGCCGTCACATAAAAGGTCGGATACGAGCCTGACTTTCCCGTCAATTACCTGAAGCGCTCCTTCAGGACAACCAGGTACGCATACCCCGCATCCATTGCATTTTTCCTCGTCAATAGTAATCATGTCCCTGAGCATTTGTGCCTCCTTTTAAATATCACCAACTTAGTAATATATTACAAAATTAATATGATTTTGTCAAGTTTTTTTATTGTCTCCCGGGCAACTATTTGTAGCTATGAAGTCCTGAAAGAAGGTAATTGACCCCGAAATACGTGAATAAGACAAGCCCGAAACCTATTATAGCCATAATGGAGCTCTTTGTCCCCTTTATGCCCATTGATATCCTCATATGCAAATAAGCCCCGTATATCAGCCATGTTATAAGCGCCCAAGTCTCCTTCGGGTCCCAGCTCCAGTAAGAGCCCCAGGCCTGGTTTGCCCAGATTGCGCCTGTTACGATCCCGAGCGTCAAAAACGGGTATCCGAACAAGATGCTCCTGTACGCTGATTCGTCCGCCTTTGACGCATTTTTATCCATGGAAGCAAGGTACACTATCGCCGAAATGAAAGCTGCCGCGAACGCCGCGTAGCTGATAAACGAAAAGGCCACATGAACTGTCAGCCAGTTGCTTTTTAAGGCCGGCACAAGCGGACGCGGAGCTTTATCCATAAACGAGGTGACCGCCAGCAGTATAAGGCATAATATTGAAAGCCCTGCTGCGACAATACGGCCGCTGTCCTGCTTCATCAGGAGCAGGTATACAAGCGGTATTGAGGCGGCCATCAGTATTATCGTCTCGTAAGTATTGGACATGGGCGGCCTGCCTGATTTTAAGGCGATTAGGACAAGCGCGGCCGCGGCCATGAGCGCTGACACGAAGAATAAGGCAGTTCCCGCAGCCGAAAGCTGGCGTTTCTTGAATATCGCGCCGGACAGCATAGTCCCTCCGGACAGCAGAAAGAACGCCATTGAAATGTTTACAAGCAAATGATGGTCCATTTTATGCCTCCTGCTTTAACTTTTCATATACCCTCAAGGTCATTCCAAGGCAAAGTAGCAAAAACCCGGCGTAAACGACTGGGACTCCGGGGTCTTTTTTTACCATAAATCCCGACGACCTCCTCGTACTTTCATCATAGGACGCCTGGTATACCGTATAACCCCGGTACCTCAGCGGGTCATTGACCTTTACCGCCTTTCTTGCCTTTATTTCCCCGTTCTCAAGCACGCTCACAAAAGACCTGAATTCCTTTATTCCGCCGCCTGTAATTTCACATTCATATTTCAGGAAGACATTTCCCCAGGTCCTTGACCCGTGAAAGCCGGGATATTTTGAGAACAACCATGAAGGCCCGTCACCGGCGTCTATTTGCACAGCCGGATTGTTCCAGTCATTTGACCGCGTCGCCGGTTTTCTGTCCTCTCCCATTACAAAATCGGGAAGCAAGGCCATGATTTTAACTTCAGGGCCTATACCGTCCACACTGACAGTGCCGCCGGCGCCCTTAAACTCATGTCGCTTCCAGCCACCGGATTCGCCGTGTGAGGTTATGAAATGCCTTGCCTTGACAGGATATTTCTCTATTTCAAACCTATCAAGCCGCAGCGTGAACAAAAGCGCTTCTTCCTTTTTCGCGCCGATTATTTTATCCGTGCTTTGGCCCTCGTACAGCGTGACCTCGCCGTAAAACCCGGCTGTTATGCCTATGATAGCTCCTGCCATTATTACCGGCACTCCCAGGTGCATTAGTACAGACCCGGCGTTTTTCAGGCTTATTTTTCTGCGCATGACGCAGGCGAGAGTGTTTACCATGAGCGCAGCCAAAAGAGCTATGAACCATAAGGATCCGTATATGGCCCTGTTTGCCGTTTCCTGCGGCATCAAAGTGCCGGCGAGCGAGGCCGCGGAAATAACGATAAAAAGCCCTACGCTGAGTTTCATTGACGACAGGAAAGACATCAGCGCCTTCATTTTATGTCTTCAGGCACATAAGTCTTGTGGGCAATATCCTCATGGCAGGCATAACATTTCATGTTTGCATTGCCCTTAAGCCCAGCGTGTATGTTCTCATAACCTTCATATTCCTTCTTGTATATGTCCGAATGGCACTTAAGGCAGCTGGCGTTTGAGAGCGTCTTCCCCGCGTGCGCCTTCATGTTGAAATAATATCCCGCATGCTTCATTTCCTCTTTGTCCGTAAAATGCCGTGTGACGTCCTTTGCGCCGTGATACGCCTTGCTCCATAGAAGCTCAAAGGGCTTGCTCCACGGGGGCAAATGACAGTCCCTGCAGGTCGCCCGCTTTTTGCCTTTTGCGATGTCAACATTGTAATGCGGGGATTCGGTCCATGTCCTGTACGCGTGTTTCATTTCATGGCATGAGGAGCAGAAAGCAGGCGCGGAAGTGAGCTCCACAGACAAATAAACTGCCGCAATGCCAGTAACAACCAAAACCAAGGCGACAGCTGCAAACACACGCGGATGCCGGGAATAAAAACCCTTTAACGCCTCAAATGCCTTTTGAAGCAGCTGCCTTATTTTTCGCATTGAGCGCGTCCCTCATTTCCTGCCATTTTTTAAATGCCTCTTCCTGGAACTTCAGGTTATCAGGCTTAATGCCCTTTACCCAGTTATGCTCCGGCTTTGACAGCAGGCTGTCAACATATGCTCCTTCGCCGAGTTTTTTCGCTAGCGGCAGGAATTTCTGGTAAAAATGCTTCGCTATCTCGTAAAAACCGTGCCACTGCACGTAATCTGGCCCCATCATTGAGGCGCCGTGCCTTGCGCGGCGGCCCTCATGGTGCCAGAGCTCGTAATAAACCCACTCAATTTCCTCGTCAAACGGCGTTTTTGTAAGAACGCCCTTCTTTGACAGCGCAGCCATTATCTCAGCCGCGGGCTTGGCGTACCGCTCATTGTACAGGCTGACCGAATTGTCAAACTGCACATAATAATTATCCACCCATTCCGGGCCGTGACAGTTCAGGCACACCTTTTTCATTTCAGCCCTTTTCTTTTCCCAGTCCTGCTGCTTCACGGAAATCGCGGGCCTTAAAGTCCAGCTAATCCTTCCGCCGACCTCATGTGTCCTTACGCCCGTCTTATGGCCTCCCATATGGCAGGTCACGCAGTTGGGCGCCTGTGTGTACTGCTTGCCGAGTATCCAGTCCTTTTCCTTCAGCTTCATATCGGAAGCGTGCGCGTAATAGTTTATGCCGTGCTTTGACTCGTCAAAGATCTCCTTTTGCGGGTGGTCAGGCCCCATATGGCATTTCGCGCAGGCGTCCGGCGAGCGCGCAACGGCAAGGGAGAACCTGTGACGCGAATGGCACGCCGCGCAAGAACCCTTTGTTCCGTCGGGATTTAGGCGGCCTATGCCCATATTGGGCCATGAGGAATGGTCAAGTTTTCCGCCTTCATTTACCTTCACTATGCCTCCGTGGCAGGACTGGCAGCCCTGCGTAGACGCGCCCGCGCCTTCCACGACCTCGCCCAGATAATTGTCCGCGGACCCTAGTATCTCTCCGGCTTTAGCGTGATGGCTTCCGATGAATTCCTCATACTCCTGCTTATGGCATCTCGCGCAGTCTTTCGGGGATACTATTGTTGATATGGTAAAACCATTGTCATTTCTCGCGTCAGGGTCGCCCTTTTCAGCTCTGTGGCACTCATAACAGCCAACTCCCGCTTTCGCGTGGCTGCTGTGCTTCCACTCCTCTATCTGGGCGGTATGTATGTTTTCCTTCAGGTGGCATTCTATGCATTTTTTTGTCTGCGCTGACACAAAAACACCCTGCGAATAGAAGAATTTGAGTACAATCAGGAACAAAACAGCAGCCGCAAGTACCGGGACGGCAATTTTAAGAATCTTTTTTCTCTCCATAAACCACCCGTTTTATAAGTTTATAAATGCAAAAAGATGGCAGCAGGGTGATAAAAGGGGTTTGGGAGGGTTTCTATCGTGGGGAACCTGCTGCCATTTGTGTTATATCATTTAAAGAGCCTTGTGTCAAATCTTTTTATATATCACTTTTGTAGTGATAATATACCATTGCCCGGACTTTTTGTCAAGCTAAATATAAAAAAATCAGTCATAACGCTGGAAATTAATGATAACGCCAAGCTGGCAAAAGAAGCCCGAGCAGTCGGTTTCCACGTCATACACATCGGCAAGTATGCCCGTAAAAACGCCTGTCTCGCCTGTCTTTAAACTGCGTATTTTACCCGGCGCAAAACGGTAGCCCAGCTTCAAAGTCGCGCCAAAGTCATTGTTGAACCAAAAATCCGTGCCTGCCTCAACCCCGGCGCCAAGGAAGCTTCCCTGTCCTTCCATTTCACGCTTCCCAGTAAAGGACCCGTCAGTGTATAGGTTCAGCGAAGATACCGTATTTGACGCGAAATAAATCCCGCCGTCAACAGCCGCGTAAGGCAGGAACGAAAAGGCCGACCATTCATTCGTAAAAAAATACCTGCGCAGGCCCACAGCCAGGTAATGAAGGCCCCAGTCCTCCTCGACACGCAGCAATGTCTTGTCCGTGTAAGAAAGCACAACATCACCTTTATTGCGTATTGCCACATGCGCCTTTTTTACATAAACGGCGAACATGCCGTCATTTGCGCCTATCATAAAGACAGCGTTAAATCCAAGCGACGGGAAGAAATCCGGCCTTGTCCTGTTACCCTCGGCCGGGACAGACATCACGCTTCTGGTGTTAAAAACAAGGCTGTATTCCCCGAGCGCCTCAAGATAACCGCGCAGCGGCCATATATCGGCCCTGACCGCAGGTACGGCAATAAAAACAAGGATTGTTAAAAACAGGATTTTTTTCAGGTTTTTCACGGTTTTACTTAAAGGCCCTGGCCGCGCTTTCAGTATCGCCGTAATATTCTATAATGCTTGTAAAATCAAGAAGCTCGAATATTTCCATCACTTCCCTTTTCATTGACGCGATTTTCAGGTCCCCGCCCGCTTTCCTTAAATCCTTGATATACCCCACGAAAATACCCCAGCCCGCGCTGCTGACATAATCCACCTTTGAAAGGTCCAGTATTATTTTTACGTTCTTTTTCGCGACAAGCCCGGATATTGTCTCTTCAATCACTCCTGAGGTCTCGGAGTCAATAAACCCCTCGCACCTTGCAATAGTAATTTTACCGTTAGTTTCTGTCCTTATTACAAGGCCGGCCATATTGTTCCCCAGTCTGCCCGTTAAAAGGCTGTTTTAAGCTTCTTCGCCTTCGTAAAGCGTCCGTTCCAGCAGTTCTCCCCTGTTGAATATTTCCACCCCTTCAACCGCGCCTTTCCTGCTGAAATAAGTCCACGCGCCCTGCCTCATGCCGTCCTCAAAACGGCCCTCTGTCCTCATCTTTTTCTTTTCAGCGTCAAAATATTCCCTGTAAGGTCCGTGCATGACCCCGGCCTCAAACCTTGCCTCCACGAACACATTACCCCTGGGGTCAAATATCTCATGTGTGCCGTTCAAAGTGTGAAGGCCGAATCCCGGCTGCGCTTTCTTCTTGTCCGCCATCCTGAACACCTCCTCTTTGGCATCCGCGAACATGAATGAAATATATCACCTTATCTCCATATTATCAATAAAAAAACAGGCTGTTAATGCCCGTGACAGGGTCTGTTTTCTTGCCTGCCTTTATACCCGAAAGCTCAAAAACAGCGGCTTCCACGACTATGAATACCCCTGCTTTCTTCCTTATGCATCCCGTTTTTACCCTGTCCCCGCTTCCGAACGAAGCGTGCAGGTGCAGCTGCGGTTTACCTCCCTTTCCCTGAAAGACCGAACCCGTGCCGAAGACTTCCCACGCGCCGTCAAATTTTCTCCAGTTGGGTAGCGGCGGGATTACGGGCTTTTTGGGGCCGGAAACAATGCTGCCCTTTCTCAGGGCGCCGAGGAATACGAGAAAAGCGGTTTTTATCTTTTTTGCCCTTATGAAACTTTCCATTTCAGCCAGAAGGTCGTCCCTGTCCTCAAACTTCAGCACATGCACGGCCTTCAGCCTGCCTGTAGCGTATTTCATGCCTTTATATCCCTCTCTTCACCGGTTAAAATAAATCATATCTCCAGTTTTTCCACATCCATGGAATCCAGAAGTTCCTTTAATTTCCTTACCTCTTCCTTTGTGAAAGTCAGGCCCTTGCTCATTTTCTTGTGCTCCGCGTCCCACGAGCGTATGTCCAGCTTCGCGGCCTTGTCGTTCCATGCGACAATATTCACTTCCTTTTTCCAGGACCCGCCCTCGCTCAACACACCGAGGTTTTTCCTTATTTCCCACTTTATATCCGGCGCCTTTCCCTCACTGTCGTTTTTTTTCATCATTCACCGCTTTCCGTTTTTTTCATAAAAGCCTCCGCGGCAGTGTCCGCGCTGTCATAGTATTCCAGGAGGTTGTCCAGCTCAAGCGCTTCAAACACAAATTTGACCTCATCAGGCATGGAAGCCAGCTTGATGTCCCCGCCCATGGACCTTGCGGTCTCAAGGGGCCCCAGGAACAGCGCCCAGCCGCTTGAGCTTACGTACTTTATGTCAGTAAGGTCAAAAATAATCTTGTATATGCCGCCCTTGAAAAGCCTGGCAAGTATCTCCTTTGCGTAATCATACGTTTCAAAATTTATATAGCCGTCGCACTGGAGTATCCTTATGGAATCATCCCTCTTGTACATGGACTGTATTATCCTGAGCGTCTGTTTTATTTCCGCCACGCTATTTTCCCGCCTTTTTGACAGCCTCATCAACTGTCTCATAGTAGTCAATCAGGTTGTCCAGTTCCAGCAGCGAAAAGGATGCCTTCACTTCCTTTTGCATCGCCGCAAGCAGCAGGTTCCCGCCGCCTTCCCTGGCCTGCTTAAGGTTGCCGAGGAATACCGTCCAGCCTGAGCTGCTTATATACTTTACTTCATGAAGATCAAATACGACAGTAGTACAGCCTTTCTCAATAAGCCTTTTTACCGTATCGTCGCCGTGATTGAAAGTTGAATAGTCAAGCTCCCCTGAGCACTCCAAAATTACGGCGTTTCCCTCGCGCCTTTCCCTGATTTAAACTCAGTCATTTATTCGTTCAGAACGGCACAATGGCGCTCGCGATTATTTCCGTCGAGCCGCCGGATTTTGACTTGTAGCCGTCCTCAGTGGGAGTTTCAGCCTCAAACCCCAGCCTGCACGCGGCGTTCACTTCCATAAAGCCCAGGTTTAACCCCGCGCCAAAGCCTATGCCGGTCTCTGAAAGCGCCGGGTTCTCGCCGGTTCCGACATTTTCGCTTTCAGTCACCACTGTCCCTGAATTTGTTTGCTTGTACATACCGCCGCCGGTCACATAGTCAAAGCCCGCGCGAAGGGTGATCATTTCATTAAGGAAAAATTCAACCCCTGCCTTAATGCCGGCTTCGGACAGCGACCATTCCTGCAGGTCCTCGCTGATTGGTTCATTGTCCGTCCTTGAGCCCGTGCGCATAAAGCCTTCAACAGGCACCTGAAGAAGTTTTCCGACTTTTAATGTCGCTCCTCCGGCAAGGTAGAGAGAGCCCAAGTTCTCGCTTACAGGGTCATCGCCTTCATTGTCTATCCGCTTTACCGACAGGGAGGAATATTCAGCCGCAGCTCCGACAACCAGGAGCTCGTCAATATAATAGCGGCCCTTGAATCCTATATTAAGCGCCATTCCGTCGCGGTAGTTTATGAACTCATCTACGGAACTTGACAACCAGTCAAGCTTTGCGCCTGTATCTATCCTTACAGTAGTTACGCTTTCCTTTTTCTTCACTTCAATTCCTGGAGACATTCCAAAATTAACCCCTGCTTCAAATAAACCCTCCTTTTTCGCTTCAATGCCGGCAGCAAGGTTAAAGCCCGACGAATTTGTTTCAACCACGGTTATTGTCTTGCAATCGGTTATTACAAAAGGTATTAATGACACTATCATAGGAAACGGCACGGTAGCGTCAGACGATTTCATTGAATACCTTGACGCAAGGATTAAATACTCGCTGTCAACCGCCGAGTTTAAGCCCGCAAGGTCAAAAGGCCCGCCTGTCACAAAAGGAGTCCTTGAGCCGCCTGAAAGCGCGAAAACAATCTCCATGCTGTCAAGCGGCAGCATGTATGAAACTGACCCAAGATAGCTCATTTTTGAGTAATCAACAGTGTCCTTGTCCGTGTCAGTGTCCTCGTCCGCGCTCTGCGAGAG
>CAYNMZ010000024.1:0-18119 GCA_964398505.1 uncultured Spirochaetia bacterium | reverse complement strand
TAACCGAGGACCACCTTGACCGTTATGCGTCAATGCAGGCCTACGCCGAGGCGAAGGCCAGGATATTCAAGAATCAGGGCGGTTCCGAATTTCTTCTTCTGAACAGGGAGGACAAGTTTACGGACATAATGATATCAATGGCGTCCTGCCAGAAGGTATTTTTCTCCGCGTATTCCGCTTTAAACGACGGATATTTCGTGGAGGACGGTTTCTTTATAAAAAATGTCTTTGGGAAGAAGGAGAAACTTTTTAAGGTGTCGGAAATGAAGCTTGCCGGGCGGCATAATTACGAGAATGTGCTTCCGTGCATAATGTCTTCCGACATACTCGGGCTTGACCCGGAAATAACGGCCGCAACTATAAAAAACTTTGCCGGCCTTCACCACAGGATAGAGTTCGCGGGTGAGGCGCGCGGGAAAAGGTTCTACGACGACTCAAAGGGCACTAACATTGACGCGGTCATAAAGGCCGTAGGAACTTTCAGTGAAAACATGGCGCTAATACTTGGCGGCAGGGAAAAGAACACTGATTTTTACAAGCTTTACGACGTACTTCCTTCAAATGTCAGAAAAATAGTGGCTTTCGGCGAAAACCGGGAAAAAATAGCCGGTATATTCAGGGATAAGGCCGAGGTTGTGCAGGCCCTTACCATGGAGGAAGTTGTAAGAAAAAGCGCGGAAATGGAAGGCATAAGCGTGGTGCTGCTCTCTCCCGGATGCGCCAGCTTTGACATGTTCAGGAACTACGAACACCGTGGCAATGAGTTTAAAAAATATGTGCAGAAGGTGATAGAAGGTGAATAGTAAAATATCAAAAGTTGACGGGCCGCTCCTTGTGTCGGCCTTTGCGCTGACATTGGGAGGGCTTATCATGATATACAGCGGAAGTTCCGTGATAGCTTACGGTGAGTTCGCTGACAGTGCCTATTATTTCAAGAAACAGCTGATATGGGCCACAGCGGGCCTTATAGCCGGCTTATATATATATGTGTACGGCGCTGACAAAATACGAAGGTTCATACCGGCGCTGCTTGCGGCCGCGCTTTTTCTGATGTTTGCTGTTCATTTCCCCGGGCTTGGCCGCAGGGCCGGGGGCGCTGTGCGCTGGCTTAAAGCCGGGCCTGTCACTTTCCAGCCTTTTGAGTTTTTAAAGCTGTGCTATGTGCTTTACCTTGCGCTTATATTCTCATCTGAAAAGCTGCCTGACAGCGTAAAACTTACGAGGGGGATGATTATAACGGCAATATCGCTGGCCGCGCTTGTGTGGCAGAAGGACTTGGGCGGCGCCGTTATAATTGCTGTCTTGTTCCTTTTCATGCTGGTTGTAGCCGGGTTCAACCTGAAATACCTTCTCATGTTCATACCGGTAATGGCGGCCGGATTTGTTTATTTTATAAAAGCCGAGCCTTACAGGGTAAAAAGGATATTTACCTTCCTTGACCCGTGGCAGGACCCGCTTGGCGCCGGCTGGCAGACAATACAGTCGCTTATAGCAATAGGATCCGGCGGTATTTTTGGCGTCGGTTTTTTTGAGAGCCAGCAGAAATTTTACTACCTTCCCACACCGCATACTGACTATATATTCTCAATAATAGGGGAGGAACTGGGGCTTTGGGGAAGCCTGCTGGTGCTTATAGGGTTCTTTTTTATCCTGCAAAGGGGAATTTTCATTGCGCTGAATACCAGGGATACTTTTCTAAAATACGCGGCAGCAGGAGCAACTTTCATGATAGTTGTGCAGGCACTCGCCAATATGTATGTCGCGACAGGACTCATGCCGCCGAAAGGCACAACGCTTCCTTTCATGAGCGCTGGCGGCTCATCACTGATTGTAAACATAGCGGCCATAGCCATACTTTTATCAATATCAAGGCGTATGAAGGCGGGTTCTGCTTGAGGGCCTTTTTTGCGTGCGGCGGCACGGGCGGGCACATATATCCGGCCATCGCCGTAGCCGAGGTGATGAAGGAAAAGTACGGGGCAGAACCCGTATTCGGCGGGAGCGACACGGGAATGGAAGGCGGTATTATAAGGAAGCACGGCTATGAATTTTACGCGTTGGCCGCAAGGCCGCTGATACGCAGGCCTGATATAAGGAACATATGTAATATGCTGGCAAATATGAAATCGTTCTTTGACGCGCTGTCAATAATAGGTCGCCTTAAACCGGATATAGTTATCGGGACCGGCGGGTTTGTATCGTTCCCGTTCGTCCTTGCGGCGTCCGTGTCAGGCGTAAAAACGCTGATACACGAACCGAATGTCGCGCCGGGGCTGGCAAACAGGCTGCTTTCACCGTTTGTCTCAAGGATTACAACGGGTTTTAAGGAAACAGCGGACGGTTTTGCGACGGGACGCGCTGAGGCTACGGGAAATCCGGTGAGGCGCGCCGTTGAAAAAGCGTATAGCCGCAGGAAAAAGGCGTCTCGGACGCTCCTGGTAATGCCGGGAAGCCGGGCTGCTGAGAAAATAAACAGGGTCATGGCTGAGGCGATGCCCCGGCTGGCGCGCGAAATAAAGGGATTGAGGGTAATCTGGATGAGCGGAAAGGCCGGGTTTAAAGGGGCGAAATCAGCGGCAAGAGGGTTTAAGGAGGTAAAGGTGGTGGAATACGTGCATGACGCGGCAGCCGCCTACGCGGCCTGCGGGGTTGCGTTGTTGAGGGCCGGCGCGTCGACGCTCTCGGAAGTGGCGGCGACGGGAACTGCTGCCATACTTGTGCCTTACCCGCACGCTGCCGGCGGCCACCAGGAAAAGAACGCGCTCATGTTCGCGAGAAAAAAGGCCGCGATAGTCATAAGGGACGCGGAGCTTGACGCGAAGACTCTTGTTGAGGCGGTAAGCAGGGCCATGAAAAGGAAAGTGAATGCGGAGCTTGGAAAAAACGCGAGGAAACTGCATGTGGCAGGCGGAGCTGAAAAAATAGCGGCAATAGCCGTGAAAGAGGCGGGAAAATGAGAGAAGTCAGGAACCTGCATTTCATAGGTATAGGCGGAGCGGGTATGAACGGCATAGCCGAGGTTTTCATAAACCTGGGTTATAAAGTGACAGGATCTGACTTGAAAGAGTCGGAAAATACGGCACGGATAAGGAAACTCGGCGGCCGGGTATTTATAGGACATGACGGCAAAAACGTGAAGAACGCGGACCTTGTGGTTTATTCAAATGCGGTGCCCGAGACGAATCCGGAAATAGTTGAGGCGAGGAAGAAAAAAATACCGGTCATTCCCAGGGCCGTAATGCTTGACGAGGTTATGAGGCTGAAATACGGTATAGCCATAGCGGGCTCTCACGGAAAGACTACAACGACTTCAATGCTGGCTCATATTTTTGAGGCGGCAAGGCTTGATCCCACGTATATTGTGGGCGGTGTTGTAAAGGCCGGCGCTGCCCACGCCAGGGCGGGCAGGGGTAAGTATGTTATTGCCGAGGCGTGCGAGGCTTTCGGTTCGTTCCTGCACTTAAATCCGGTGGTGGCCGGGGTCACGAACATTGACGACGATCACATGGATTATTACAAGAAAATGGACGCCTTAAAGGAGGCGTTTGTTTCATTTATAAATAAGATACCGTTTTACGGGACAGCTTACCTCAACGGCGATGATGAGAATACGAGATCCATAATGCCAGGAGTGTTTGTCAGGTATGTGACTTATGGAACGGGCAGGGACAATGACATAAGGGCTGTTGGCATAAAGACGCTGGGCTTTTCCCAGGAATTCACGCTGTTACGCGGCGGTAAAAACATGGGAAAATTCAAACTTAATATCCCGGGAAGACACAATGTCCTTAACGCGTTGATGGCGGCGGCTATAGCTCTTGATACCGGGATTAGGCCCTCTGTGGTGAAAAAAGCGCTGGCAAGCTTCAAGAATGTGAAAAGGCGCTTTAACGTTTTCCCGCAGAAAGGATATACGATAGTTGACGACTATGCCCATCACCCAATGGAGATAAAAAAAGTGCTTGAGGCAGGCAGGGACATAACAAAGGGCCAGATAATAGCCGTTTTTCAGCCGCACCTCTTCTCGCGCACAAAGCAGCTTTACAGGGAATTCGCGGATGCATTGTCCGCGGCCGACTGTGTGATACTGGACAAGATATACCCTGCCCGTGAAGCGCCGATGCCGGGAGTGAGCTCAAACCTGATAAGTGACTGCATGAAGGAGAACGGATATTCAAAGGTTTTCTGTGAGTCGAGCTGGGACGGGATAATTGAGCGGCTGAAAAAGAACTTGAAAAAAGGCGGCCTTATTTTCCTTATGGGCGCGGGTAATATAACGGAAATCAGGAAGGAAATAGAAAGGTGGATAAAGTGAAGTTTGAAGCTGAACTTAAAAAAGAGGGGATAATGTTCATAAAAAATTATTCCGTGAAAAAGGCCTCAAACTTCCGCGTCGGAGGCAGGGTTTCATATTATATTACGCCCCGGGGAGAGGAAGAACTGTGCGCGGCGCTAAAAATTATACGCAAAGAAGGAAAAAGATATATGGCGGCAGGCAGGCTTACAAATGTGCTTTTCTGCGATTCTGACATTGACATGGCGCTGATTGGTATGACTCCCTGGTTTGATAATATCGGCCTTAAGGGAAAGGATAGGGTAGTCGCAGGAGCAGGGGTTACGAACGCGGAACTCCTTGACTTTATGGCATCTAAGAGCCTGTCAGGAGCCGAATTCTTAGCCGGCATACCCGGGACTGTCGGAGGGGCGGTTTATATGAACGCCGGAGCCTTCGGGAGAAATATTTCAGGAATAATAGCAAAGATACGTTACGCCGATAAAAACGGCAGGATACGGGAAATGGGCCCGGAACGCGCGGGATTCGCTTACAGGCACAGCTGCTTTCATGAAAACGGCGGGATAATAACAGCGGCTGAGATAAAGGCGAAAAAAAGCGACAAGAAGGAGATAAAGGCAGTGATTCGCGGGATCATAGGATTGAGGCACAGAAAGCACCCGTGGAAAGCCGCCTGCGCGGGAAGCTTTTTCAGGAATACCCCGGATATTTCAGCAGGCAAGCTTGTGGAACTGGCGGGTATGAAGGGCGCGTCTGTAGGCGGGGCTGAAGTTTCGCAACAGCATGGTAATTTTATCATAAACAGGAAAAACGCCTCTTTCAGGGATGTTATTGCCCTCTCTGAAAAGGTGAAAAAAGCCGTATATAAAAAGTTCGGTGTCAGGCTGAAAGAAGAAGTCGTGATTGTGAGGAAAAAAAATGGGAGATTCCATGGATGAAAAGACATTAAAAAAGTTTAAGATAGGCGTTATCATGGGCGGAGTTTCGTCAGAGAGGGAAATATCGCTGCTTACCGGCGCTTCCATGGTAAAGGAACTGCGCTCGCATGGGCATGTTGTTAAGGCGATAGACCTTGACTCGCGCAGTCTTCATAAGATAGTCAAAGCGAAAATCGACGTGGCGCTACTCGCGCTTCACGGCACATACGGCGAGGATGGGGTTATACAGTCCGTGCTTGAATTTCTCGGCATACCTTATACGGGAAGCGGCGTGCTTGCGTCAGCCCTTGCCATGGACAAGATAATGGCAAAAAAGGTCTTTGGGTCTGCGGGGATACCGACGCCCAAATGGGCCGCTGTTTCATGCCTGAAAGAAGTCACGGCGCTGAATATGCCGTATCCCCTTGTTTTCAAGCCGCGTGCCGAGGGTTCGGCAGTGGGCGTTAAGATAGCTTTTAAAAAAAATCAGGCACGCTCGGCATATATCGAGGCTGCGAAATTCGGCTGTCCCGTGCTTGTGGAGGAATATGTAAAAGGAAAGGAAATATCGGTCCCTGTGATGGAGGACAGGCACCTCCCTATTATAGAAATAACGCCCAAGAATAAGTTTTATGACTATGAGGCAAAGTACAGCGCAGGAATGTCGGCTCACACAATACCGGCTCGCCTGGAAAAGGGAATTTACGAAAAGGCAGGCAAGCTGGCTTTGGCCGCGCATAAGGCGCTGGGGTGCAGGGATTATTCGAGGGTTGACATAATAGCGCGAGGCAGGGAATTGTTTGTGCTGGAAGTCAACACCCTGCCCGGGATGACTTCGCTGAGCCTTTATCCGGAATCAGCCGCAAAGGCGGGAATCGGTTTTTATGAGCTGCTGTTATTCCTTTTGAAAAAAGCGCTTGGGAGGAAAAAGTAATGCCTGAATACAGGCTTAATTTTGTGAAGCGAAAACCTTCAATAAAGTTCGCTTTTGTGGAACGCCGGGCCAGGGTGGCGACGGGCGCGGCCGTGCCCAGGGGCGCGGCAAAAGCGATAAGGGCGCTTTTCCTTTCCTCAATAGTATTGTTGTTGTTTGTTTTTGCCGTAAACCTGATAGTGAAGTTCGGCATGGAACGTATAAACGTGTCATTGCCTGAGATAAGGCTTCCTTCTGCCGGAGGCGCGAAATATTTTATATCCCGCGGCAACATGTATATGGTATACGCTGACGGCAGGGAGAAGATTGTGGACAGGAACATAGATTCAGCTTCATTGCCTTACCTTACAGGGCTGCCCGCGTCAGGCCCCAGACCCGAACAGAAAAGGGCCTATAAAATGGCACTCGCGTTAAAGCCGGATATGCTGCGGAACGTGTCCGAGGTAAACATCAGCAATCCGCAAAATATAATTATAATTACGGTTGACGGCAAAAAAATACTGGCAGGAAGCGAATTGACCGGCGAAAAGCTGGAAAATTATCATATAGCCCTTGGCCGCATCAACAGGAATTACACTGTAGTTGATTTGCGGTTCAAGGACAGGGTCATAATAAAATGAAAGGGAGTGAAAAAATGGCTCAGCCGGCAGAGGAAAACATCATCGCGGCGGTTGACATCGGTACGACAAAGGTAGTGACCGTAGTGGCGGAGGTCAAGGAAGAGGAGATAAACGTAATAGGTGTTGGCTGGCAGGAAAATAACGGCGTTGCAAAGGGTGCCATTACCAACATTTCCGAGACGACGGAAGCCATAAGAAAGTCAGTACAAAAGGCAGAGGAAATGGCCGGTGTCAGGATAGAGGCGGTAATAGCTTCAATTTCAGGCAAGCATATTGCCGGGATAAAGGGACACGGCGAAACCACTCTTTCGCACGCGAGGCAGAAGGAAATATCGCAGGAGGACATGCAGCGGGCAATGGATGGCGCTACCTCCGTTCCAATGGCTCAGGACAGGGAAAAATTGCACGTCCTGCCGATACAATACATAGTTGACACGCAGGACGAGATAGAAAACCCGGCAGGCATGACAGGCATGAAACTTGAAGTGGACGCGTATGTCATAACCGGATCGGTCACGGCCGTTGACAATGTCAGGAAGGTTATTGAACGGGCGGGATACAGGACCGAGGACATAATAGTGCAGGGGCTGGCGTCCGCAAACGCCGTACTTTACAGGGATGAAAAGGAAGTGGGCGTGCTTGTCCTTGACATAGGCGGAGGGACCACGGACATGGCGGTTTACTATAAGGGGTCGCTGAGGTTTATACGTGTCATACCCGTGGGCGGCCAGCTTATAACAAATGACCTTGTGCGCGCGCTTCAGACGCCGAAGACCGTGGCCGAGGACTTAAAGAAAAAGTACGGGATTTATTTCGGTGAACCGGAGGAAAAGGACGAGGTCATAGAGGTGCCGGACATGGGCTCCAGCAGGACTTCGCAGGTGCAAAGCTCAAAGCTTACGCCATTTATCAAGGCAAGGGTGCAGGAACTTGTGAGTTTTGTAAAGGCTGAACTTGAAAAGGAGGGGATTGACAGGAGCATGTATTCGGGAGGCATAATCTTAACCGGCGGCACCGCGATGTTAAAGGGCATAGACAGGATAGTGATGAGTGAGATGGACATAAGGGTGAGGATAGGGAAGCCGCTCAAGGAAAAAGTGGTCGGGCTGTACGATATCGTGTCCACGCCTGAATACGCAACGGTTCTGGGACTTATTGACTATTATATCGGGAGCCGCGCCAGCAGCGAAGTCTTCTCGAAAAAGCGCGGTTTCCTTGAGAATATATGGTTTTATATAAAAAGCATAATAACTGACAATATCTAAGGAGGAAAAAATGGAAGAAAACAAGCTGAAATTTGATTTCGCGGAAGAGGTAAAGGACCAGACTACAGGGCCCATAATAAAAATAATGGGCGTAGGAGGCTGCGGGTGCAATATTATAAATGATATGATGGAGCTTTCGCTGGACGGCGGGGAGCTTGTCGCGGTAAATACAGACATGCAGTCATTAAGCAGCAGGAACGCGCACGAGAAACTGCAGATAGGAAAACGGCTGACCAACGGACAGGGAGCGGGCAGCAAGCCCGAAGTCGGGGAAAAGGCCGCTGAAGAGGACAGGGAACTGCTTGAGAACAAATTGCGCGGAACTGACATGCTTTTCATCGCCGCGGGGCTGGGCGGAGGCACCGGGTCGGGCGCAGCCCCGGTAATAGCGGACATAGCGCGGGGCTTGGATATACTGACCGTGGCGGTCGTGATAACGCCTTTTAAGGGCGAGATGCAGAAGAGCATTAAAAAGCAGATAGTTGAGGACTCCCTTAAAAAATTGCGGGAAAAGGTTAACAATGTCATTGTGATATCAAATGACAAGATAAGGGAAATATGCGAGAACCTGAGATTGTCCGAATCGTACAGGGAAGCTAATAAGGTCTTGATAGGTATAATAAACGGAATTGTCACTATGGTAGGAAAGACCGGCATGCAGAACATTGATTTCCAGGACGTAAAGACAACCTTAAGACAGAGAGGGGACGCGTTTATAGGCATAGGCAGGGCGAGCGGAACAGACAGGGCGCAGAAGGCTTTGCACAAAGCCCTTAACAATCCGTTTATAGGCGCCAAAGAACTGGCCGGCGCGAAAAATGTCCTTATCAATTTCACGGGCGACATATATACCAAGGAGCTGGATATAATTGAGGACATACAAAAGCTCGCGGGCGATAACGCGTCTGTAAAGTACGGCGTTGTGGAAGACGCCGGCATGGGTGAGGACATAGAGGTTGTGGTGATGGTGTCAGGCATATCCGGCCGAGTGGAAGATGAGTCGTGCCGCGATGTAAGCAACACGATAAACAAGATGTCGGCAATGGCCAGGCAGCTTGTTGAGAGCGGTTATGATAATGTGGATACGCCGGCTTTTGAGCGCTACCCTTTTGACAAGTATCCGAACTGAAGAAAATGCGTAAAATATTCCCGGTATTCATCGCGTTGTTTTTCCTGTCCGCGGCCTTATTGCGCGCCGCGGACTCGGAAGAAGGGCTCGTGAGTTTAAGATTTCTTGAGATGCAAAAACAGGCAAAAACCGAGTTCGCCTGGGAACGCGGGGAAATTAGGGTAAAAGTAGCAGGTAACGAGGTCAGGCTTTTTTTGAACGTGCCTTTCGCGATATCGGGCACAAGGGTTGAGAAAATAGACACCCCTCCGTTTGTGGAGGACGGCAGGGTGTTCATGGGTCAGCAGGCGTATGACGCCGTGTCAGCGCTTCTTGACTCTGAAGCGCCAAAGCAGGAAAAACTGGAAAGCGGCCAGCCTTTTATCCTGGAAGCGCCCAAGGAAACATATGCAGGGACAGCGCCGGCGGCTGTAGTTAGGGCCACTCAGGCTGCCGCGCCGGCGAAAACAGCCGAGAAGCAGCAAAAAACAGCCGTGCCGGAAGATACTGCCCGGCCGCAGAAAAAAGAGCGTAAGCTGATTGTCCTTGACCCGGGTCACGGCGGCAAGGACCCGGGCGCCATAGGCCCTAACGGCCTGTATGAAAAGGACGTGGTGCTTGGCGTTGGGCTGAAAGTCAGGGAATACCTGAAAAAATATCCGGTTGACGTCATGATGACACGGGATGACGACACCTTCATACAGTTAAAGGACAGGGCCGTATTCGCGAACAGGCGCGGGGCCGACCTTTTCATCAGCATACACTGCAACGCTTCGCGCGACCGCGGCGCCGAGGGCACGCGCACTTATATTTACAGCAGGGTGGCGTCATCAAAATACGCGGCTGAAACGGCGAAATTTGAGAACAAGGCCGCGGGCGCGTTTGAGTTCCTGCTTAATGACCTGCGCAAGACCGCGGATGAATACCTCAGCATAGAGGCCGCGGGAAATATACAGCACTGCCTCGTCAAGAACCTTAGGCTGAAGTGGCTGCCCACGGAACGCGCGCCCTTTTACGTCCTGGCGAATTCCGACATGCCTTCGGTGCTTGTGGAGGCGGCTTTCATATCCAACAGGACAGAGGCGCAGAAACTGGGCGACGACAGTTTCCGCGACAAGGTGGCGCAGGGCATTACTGAGGGGATAATTGAGTACTTAAAGAAGGTTAAGTAAAACCGAAAGACCGCAAGTCTTCCCGCAAGAATTACCGGCTAAAAATAATGGTCAATTATGCCCTTATGGCATATAATGTGTTCTATTAAAAGCCGATGAAGAGGAGGAAGGAATGAAAAAAATAATTTTGTTGATTGCCGCGTTTTTTTCTGCTGTTGCGGTGTTGCGAGCCGTGGAAGTTAAGATAGACGAGATGTCGGCAAAAAAGCCGATTTCGCCTTACATTTACGGCGTGAACCAGGACATACCTTCGGACGTGAAAGTTACGGCAAGAAGGCTCGGCGGCAACAGGATGACAGGGTATAACTGGGAAAACAACGCCTCAAACGCGGGCAGTGACTGGCAGCATTACAGCGACAACTGGCTCATAGAGCAGTACGGAGGGGGGGCGGAGGAGACCGGAAAACTGCTCATTAATTTCCACGAAAAGTCGCTTTCAATGAACGCTTATTCGCTGATAACCCTGCCGCTGATAGGTTACGTGGCAAAGGACAAGAAAGGCGTAGTGACAAAGGAAGAGACAGCTCCCTCGGACAGGTGGGCGCAGGTCATTTTTAAAAAGCCGGGCGAGCTTTCGCTTGAGCCGGATAAAAACGACGGTTTTGTATATCTTGACGAGGAGATAAATTTCCTTATACAAAAATACGGCCTCTCCTCTTCCGCGACAGGCGTAAAGGGCTACTGCCTTGACAATGAGGCTGACCTGTGGAGCGGCACGCACCCCAGGATACACCCTGAAAAAGCCGGCGCAGAGGAGTATATAAACAAGTCAATTGAAGTGTCGCGCGTGATAAAGGCCATGGACCCGGGAGCGGAGGTTTTCGGGCCGTGTTCTTACGGCTATCACGGCTATGTGACATGGCAGGACGCGCCTGATTTCATAGAGGCAAGGTGGAAATACAAGTGGTACCTTGCCTATTACCTGGCAAGGATGAAGGAAGCCTCTGACAAGGAAGGGAAAAGGCTCCTGGACGTGCTGGACATACACTGGTATCCTGAGGCAAAGGGCGAGGGTATACGCATCGCCTTTAACAAGGGAACGGCCGAGAAGAACGCGTACGCGAGGGTACAGGCGCCGCGCTCGCTCTGGGACAAGGATTATGTGGAGGACAGCTGGATATGCGGCAACAACAACTGCCCGCTTGAGCTTATACCCAGGATAAAGAGGATGATAGACGAGCATTATCCCGGGACAAAGCTTTCCATAACGGAGTACGAATACGGAGGCGGTTACCATCCGTCAGGCGGAGTGGCGCTTGCGGATGTGCTCGGCGTTTTCGGCAAATACGGCGTTTACATGGCCAATTACTGGATGGATGAATGGGGCGCGTACTCACTTGCCGCCTTCCGTCTTTACAGGAACTACGACGGCGAAGGCGGAGTTTTCGGCGACAGGTCGGTCAGGGCGTCATCGTCGGATATTGAGAAAGTGACGGTTTACGCTGCCGCTGACAGCGCAAAGAAAGGCGTGCTTCATATAATACTGCTCAACAAGGACATTGAAAAACCGCAGACAGCCAAAGTGTCCCTGGCTTCAAAGTATGTTTACGGGTCAGCCAGGGTCTGGGGTTTTGACAAGTCCACAGAAGGGAAGATAACCGAAAAACCCGCTATTGGAAAGATAAAGTCAAATACGTTCTCGCTTGAAATGCCGCCGCTGTCAGCGTATCACATTGTGCTGGAGCAATAATGAAACTGCCGGACGGCTTTAAGCTGAGAAAAAAGCGGGCAATAAGTTATATTGCCTGCTCAAAGCTTGAAAAAGCAGGTCTGGCCCACGGGTTTACGTTAAGGACGGGCGGGTTCTCAAAAAAGCCCTATGATTCTTTGAATTTCGGCATGCATACTGACGACAATAAGAAGACAGTTCGCAGGAACATATTGCTGGCGGAAAAGGCAATCGGAGCGAGGATAGCTGCCGCAAAGCAGGTGCATGGGGACAGGATAGTGGAAGTCCGGAGTCCGGAATCCCGCCATTGCTTGAGCTCCGGCGGACTGGCCGGAGCCCGGAGTCAAATACAAAATACCGAAGCGGATGCGGTTGTCACGGATGTGCCGGGGATAGCAGCTTCCGTAAGGGTCGCTGACTGCGCGGGCACCATTATATACGATCCGGAAAACAAGGTGGTTGCCGCGGTGCATTCGGGCTGGCGAGGGGTGGCAAATAAAATACCGGCAAAAACCGTGAAATTAATGCGAAAAAAATTCGGGTCCTATCCGGCAAAGCTGCTGGCTGCTGTATCGCCTGCCATAGGACCCTGCTGTTTTGAGGTCGGCCCCGAAGTTTATAAATTGCGCAGGCAGAAAGTTTTTAGTAATATATTCACGAGCCGAAAAGGCAGGGTTTACATGGACATATGGAAGGGCGCAGTGAACCTGCTTGTTTCTGCCGGGATTAAAAGAAAAAATATAAGCGTGTGCAGGATGTGCACTTCCTGCAATCCTAAGCTTTTCTTTTCGCACCGAAGGGACAAGGGCAAGACAGGGAGAATGATGGTTTTTGGAGTCCGGACCCCGGAGGCAAGATATAAAGAAGAGGACGCGAAACTCGAAACTTTCATTTGAACGGAGAATAAATGACTGAAGAAATCAAACAGGCTTCAGACAGCAAACAGACGGCTGACCGCAGGCTCGGTGATGAGTGGGCAGATTGGACAGGCGATCTGTCGCAATATGAGAAGGAAATAAAAGAGGGCAAGGCCCTTCTTCTCGTGTTCTATTTCGCGGGACTGCTGGCGCTCACGGGCCTGTCAATGTTCGTGTATTACCTTGTTTCCCCCAGGCTTTACCAGATAAACCCTTTCCTTGACCAGCTAATCCTTTTCGCTGTAATCGGCGTATTCGGCGCTGTTTACTTATGGTCTCTGCTCCTGCTCCTTACAGTTGCCACGAACCGCAACTTCCTTCTCCTGAGAAAAAAGACAGGACTTCATATAGAATGGATGTACCCGGTCATATACAAGCTGGCGTCCATGTTCGGAATATCAAAGGACAGGATAGGCCATTCTCTGCTTAAGGTAAATAATGCCCTGATATACGCCACCAAGCGGACGTTCACGTCATCGAACCTGCTTGTGCTTTTGCCGCGCTGCCTTGACCCCCAGACCAGGGAAAAGGTTACAGCGCTTACGAAAAATTACGGCTGCACTGTTTTTACCGCGACCGGCGGCCAGTCAGCCAGGAACATGCTGAAAAAGGTGAAGCCTGACGCGATAATCGGCGTCGCGTGCGAGCGGGACCTGGTATCGGGCATGGCTGACTCGCCGCACTACGTGCCGATAATTGCCATAACCAACAAGCGTCCCCACGGCCCGTGCAAGGACACCAACATTGACGTGGACGAGCTTGAGAAGGCCATGAAGTTCCTTTTGAAGAAGAATTAACGGGCCTTGCCATAACAATACTGGCGATCACTACGCTGTACATAGTCATGCAGATGACCGGAAGGATAGACTGGGAAAAGCAGTTCGCGGAGGGGAAAAATGCCGGAACCTCAGCTGCGGCAAAGAAGGGAAAGGCGTAAAATACACTAACCGGGCGGGTCTGGTGCTATAAGTCAATACCCGGATTATATACTGACAATTAGGAGCTACGTGTAAAATGAAAGAAAAAACAAAGTTGTATATATATGCCGGTGTTTGCACGGCAGCAGCATTTATTACAATGGCATCAGGAATGAGAGAATGGGTCGATATAGCCTCGCAGAATATCCATAAATGCCTTGTAGACAGGAATTGCCTGCTTTACCGCGGTATAATAGCGTTTGTATTAATTACATTGGCTAATAAATTCATATTTGCCGCACGCATGATAGACAGTAAAAACCCCAAAAGCGACAAAAATTCAGCACTGCTTTGCTATGCCGGGTATGTAATAATGTACATGCTCTATGCAGTATCGGTAATTGCGGGCATGAGGAATACTTTCCTTAAAAACGCGGCTGAAGCAATGCAGATGGCGTGCCTGTTTGACCCGGATTGCCTGCTTCCGGAATTTCTGTCAGTAATCGTACTGTTTTTCATGAGTGGGTATTTTATAAAGCTTTTCATAAAGTTGTCGAAACAGGATGTTCCTGAAAAATCTGAAATAACGCAATACAAACCGGCAATACAGCCAAAAGAAATTGAGGAAGTGAAAAACGACCCTGTTATGACGTTGCTGTTCAGGATTCTGGCAGGTCTGATGGGGCTGCTGTACGTCTTTATGGTATTTTCAGAGTTGAGTTCCGGGGTAAAAGTAACAGCAGCAGCTGCGGTAAAGTTCTTTCTTGTAGCGTTTATATTTGTGGGTATCTTCGGGCTTTTTATTGCGCTCGTAATTACGGCGTTTTTCACGCAGAAAAGAATGGAACAGGACTATCCGGAACTGATGGAAATAATGGCAGGCATGAACCCTATGCGAAAGTTCGAATATAAGGATGAATTAAAGGAACTGCGAAGCAGAACACATAAGGTTATGGGTTATTATAACAGGACAGCTGCAAGAATAGGCCTTGCTCTGATAACAATGATAGTGAGCCTGATAATCATATTTATTACATTCAGATAAATGTAATTATCTGTTCATTTTTTCCCACTTGACAATATCCCCACTTATTGTGTGTGTTATTATTAAGGATAAAAACAGGAGATAAAAATGAAAAAATACAAAAAACAGGCTGCTGTAAAGCATACTTTGACGGTTAAAGAGGAGTTTACGGCCTACGTCATGAAACAACTGGATTCAAAGGACAGGATATCGTTTGGCGGGAAACTGAAAAAATGCTCGGCGATATGGACGGATTCCAGGTGTTTGTGGGAAAGGACGGGGACATACTGCTGAGGCCGTCTGTATCAATACCCGCAAAAGAGGCATGGATTTACAAAAATCCCGAAGTCATCGGCGCCATACGGCAGGGATTAAAGGATATACGCGAAGGCCGAACCATCCGCGTTGACGATCCGGATAAATACCTGAAAAACTGTGAACTTTTTTCTCCGCTTTTCTGCAAACGCAGATGAGACAATGCAAGAACTTCATGACAGGCCGCATCCTGAAAAGCGATACAAGGCCGTGGTAAAAGCGCTGCGATTTTTGATGGAAAACCCGCGGCATCCAAGCCTGCAAACGCATCCTTATTCGGCATTAAAGGGCAATGACGGCGAAAAGGTCTTTGAAGCGTACGCAGAACAGAATACTCCGGCGGCTTACAGGATTTTCTTTCATTATGGAAAAACAAAAGGGGAGATTGTAATACTGGCAATTACACCGCATCCATAACCGCGATTGGAACGTTTATTAGGCAGGACCTTTCAGGGTTAGGCCGCGACTTGAATATTCGAGATAGCAGCATGGATTAGGGGTTTTTAGGTTGTTATACCGCAAGACCGTGATATAATAATGCCATGAAAAATCAAATCAAAAAAATAGTTTTCATTGCCGCGTTTGCCGGCCTGGGAATAACGGCCTACGGCCTTGAGGTGACAGGGCTTGACTATGCCGCGCCTTTTCCGTACGACGACGCGGGCAGGAAAAACCCGCTTTTCTGGAACGCCAAGAATCTTGAGGACAAGCACGGCATATCGGTTTTTGTCTACAGGTACCCGTCCGACTTCTCGGTTGAGCCTGAAAAAATGGCAAGGACGCATTTTGAGCGGCTGACGAGAGCGGCTTCAAAGGACAATCTCCTGATATGGCTGTCTAAAAAGCGTGAAAAGGCCGTCATCATGGCTGACCCCGGGATTGTAAACAAGGTTGGCAAGGAAAATATAGAACTGCTTCAAAACGAGGTGCTGAGGCAGCTGTCGGGCAGGTGGTACATAAGCGAGTCAAAGGTGTCGGGTAAAATACTGGGGACAATACTTTACCTGCTTGACAAGGAAGGCTTTGACAAGGCGGTTATGAAGGCCGCTTTCGTTGATATTGACAATTTCTTCTTCTCCGTATCGGTAAAACAGCCGGTGCGCGACCTGATAGGACTGTTTTACCTTGAACCCGTCAGTTTTTTCTTTTATTTCCCCTTTATCGCTTACTTCGTGATTGTGCGGTTTTTAGGTTACAACCTGGGCGGAAAAAGCTATATAGTCTTTACGCTGATATGGGCCGGACTCATGCTGCTTGTCTTCGGCGCGATAATAGGCAAGGTTATAATCCTATTTGAGGAATACGCCGGTGTCGCGTCGCTTTTTATCGCCATGAACATACCGCTTTACCTTTACTTCTACTTCATGTACAGGGACAGGCTGGAGAGGGCCGCGTATGAATATGTCCAAAAAATCACCGGCGGTTTCGGCAATGAGCTCGGGGGATTAAAATGAGGCGCTTATGCGTTGCGGTAATGGCTTTATTTCTGTCAGGGTGCCTGCCTTACGGCGAAAAAGAAATAAAAAACGCGGCCATGCCGGTGATTCCTGACATTAAAATACCGTGCAGGTCAGCGCAATGGACCGCTGTGTCGGCCTTTGAGCAGGGACAGGAAAAGACGATTACGACAGCTGAAATTTATTACAGGGAAGGAAAATTCAGGATGGAGATACTCGGCGCTTCGCCTGAAGACAGGCAGGTGATGCTGTTTGACTCAAACAGCCTTTATGTCCTGATGAAGGACCTGAAAGCGGTTAAATACCACATAGCCTCACCTGAGGCGGAAGTTTTCTTAAGGAAAGTCTTTGTCAACACCGGCAATGCCAGGAAGCCGGAGATTGACGCCGGCGAGGCGGTTTATGACAGGCAGAATTGCAAAGTTGTGGAATACTCAATATTCAGGAACATCAACGGCCTTTACGCGAAAGCAAGGGTAAGGGAGTGGCGGAACAAAAAGGGCGTGACCGTCAAACTGGAGACAAAAACCGCGGCCGCGGAATTTGAGTTCAGCGGAAGAAAAAAAATATCCGCGCCTGTCGTGGAAACTTATGAGGTGAAAAACTTCAGGTGCGGGCCAAGGCTTTTGGGCATGCTTTTTGAGCTGCCGCCGGGCGCGAAAGTCACGGATTACGCGGAATTTTACGCTGAGCGGGCAAAAGCGGCAGGCAAGGACATAAGCCCGCAGGCCGCCACGTTTACGGTAAAATAAGGACAAAAAATGAGATATGTAAAGATAGCGGTATTTTCAAACATTGACAACCTTCTTACATATTCCGCTGAGACCGCGGGTTCAGGCCTTGCCGGAAGGCGTGTGGTTGTGCCGCTCGGCAGCGATTTTTGCGGCGGCATTATTGTGGATGAGCTGGATAAGCCGGATATAGACACTTCAAAAATCAAGCCTGTAAGGGAAATCCTGGACGATGAACCCGTGCTTGACAGCAGGCTGATAAAGCTGGGCTTAAAGGCCGCCGAATACTATGCCTGCGGCCCGGGAATGGTTTTTTCCGCCATGCTCGCGCCGCTGAGCAGGGTTAAGACAAGGAAAATAATAAGGCTTACGGGCGCTGTTCCTGAAGGTTTAAGCGGCGCTGAGGCGGAATTGGCCGCTTTTCTCGCGGGCCGGAGGATGAAAAGGGCGGGCATGAAAGACATTCAAAAGGCCTTTGGCAGTCAGGCGTCAAGGACCGTGGAACAGCTCGTGAAAAAAGGGGTCGTGTATGCGGAAGGCGCGGCAAGGCTGGAAAAATCGCGTTCGGAAATTGCTGAGCCAAAAAAGTCGGCCGCTGACACAAAGACAGTGACGCTCAATGCGGAACAGGCATCCGCCGCTGCTGCGATCAATTCGGCGCTTGACGCGGGAAAATACGGGACTTTCCTGCTTATGGGCATTACGGGCTCAGGCAAGACGGAAATTTACATAAAATGCGCCGAACACTGCGTGAAATCCGGAAGGAAGGTGATAGTGCT
>CAYNMZ010000023.1:0-18225 GCA_964398505.1 uncultured Spirochaetia bacterium | reverse complement strand
TCGCTGCAGTATCGCTATCGTGCCCGGCGTACGGAGTATGGTGTAATGAAATTCGGGAATTGGGCCTCCGTCATTGGCCCTTCACCCTATCGCCCCAGCAGTGACAGTATTCCGTTTATCACATTAAGCGGGTGCGGGGGACAGCCCGGAATGTAAAGGTCAGCCTTGTTCTTTTTCACAAAACTCCTGTCTATTTCCTCAGAATCGGCGAAAATCCCGCCCGAAATGGCGCACGCGCCGCATAGAATGATTATCTTTGGCCCTGGCATGGCCTCATATGTTTCCTCAAGCGCAAAAGACATGTTCTTTGTTATTGGCCCGGTTATCACAATACCGTCCGAATGCCTGGGCGACGCAGTAAACTCAATCCCGTACCTTCCCATATCAAAATTCACGTTCCCGCAGGCATTCAGCTCAAGTTCGCACCCGTTGCAGCCGCCCGCGGAAACCTGTCGCAGTTTCAAAGAACGTCCAAAAAGGTCTTTTATTCCTTTCCTGCTTTTTACCGCATATTTCTCATAATTATCCGCCGTAATCCCCGCGCCAATCAACATTTTTTCAGCTGAATCAGCGGCAAGTTTATGTCTGTTTCCAAACCTGATCAGCCCTTCTGACGCCTTTCCCTCGCACTTACCGCAGAAAACGCATTTCCCCATATCAACAGCCAGGGGCTCCCGGCTTATCGCTTCAGAAGGGCAAAGCTTGTCCGCCACAAAACCAGCTCCCGGCTTGCTTCCGGATATTTCAGGGAATCCCCTGAACATGGGATTTATGGAAGCTTTTTTCAGGTCAGGCACATACTGGCTTCCGTGCCTGGCGCGTATCTTTATTATTTCAAGCATACGTCACCCTTCCTATGATTGTTTTATTTTTCATAAATCATTACCGCAATAAGAAAGGTCAAAAGACTTGTTGCAGAGCGGAAAATCCGATATCCCATTGCCCCTCACCGCAAGCGCAAGCCCGGTCCAATTGTCAAATGAAGGGTCCTTAATCTTATACCTTCTTAAATTGCCTTTACTGTCAGTTATGGCAGCATGAACAACAGGCCCGCGCCATCCCTCAACGCAGGAGATTGCCATTGCTTCGGGCATAAGCACATCGGCCCTGTCGAGCAGCCTGCCTTGCGGCAAATTTTCGCACATTTCATTCACAAGTTTGAGAGACTGCTCAATTTCCATATTTCTCAGGCAGGTCCTGGCAAATACATCGCCCGAACCCAGCGTGATTTTCGTTACCGGATATTCAATATAAGCGCCGTATGGATGGTCCGCCCTGGCATCAATAGCTATTCCTGACGCCCTTGCGGCAAAGCCGGTCAGTCCATGTGCCATGGCATCCGCCTTTGTCACTACACCGGTTTCCTGCAGCCTTGACATGACGCTGGCTGACGAGAACATCTCCTCTGCCATCTGGCCGATTTTCGAGCACGCATCACCAATATTCGCCTTAATCGTCTTTGCCTTTTCACTGTTTATGTCAAAAGCCACGCCGCCCGGCACAATAAGCCCCCTTCCCAGCCTGCTGCCTGAAATCAGCAGCGAAGTATTAATTATAGTGGTCCTGTTCGCGCCGAAAACCGCGGACCCCATAAGAAAAGCTATGTCATTTGATATTGAAGCCAGCCCGTATGCGTGCATCGCCATGCGTTCCATTTCAATCGCAATTGCCCTAATCGCGTGGCTCCGCCTGGACACCTCGGCTCCGGAAAGCGCCTCAATGGCTTGGCAGTATGCCGCAGAATGGCCACAGACCGTGTCCCCTGAGATCGATTCAGCCAGTATGGCCGCTTTCCACGGCCCCGCTGATTCAATCATCTTCTCAACCCCCCTGTGCTGGTAGCCAAGGCCAATCTCAAGGTTCATTACCTTTTCTCCTTCACAGATAAACCTGAAATGCCCGGGCTCAATTATTCCCGCATGCACCGGACCTACAGCCACTTCATGAGAGTCCTCGCCTTGCCGCCTTAAATACACGTATTCATCGGTATTCCTTACAGGCTGAAGCCGCGGATGGCCCGCGGGGATGATCCCGTATTGCTCGAAAAATTCCCTTTCATACATATTAAAACGCGGGAGCATTGGCGTAAGCGACTCATACGACCCGCCACGGTCAAACAAGCATGAACCCGCAAGTATTTCCGATATTTCCGGGTCAGACAATATTACATAAAGCCTTACTCTGTCCGCTCCGGCATTGTCGCCAAAAAATCCCAGCAGCTGTTTCCCGCCGGAGCATTGCGATGCCGCTGACTTAATAAGCTCAGCGGCGCCGGTCTCCGGTATGTCCTTAAGCCTTATCGCCCTGTCCGTTTTAGAATGAAAATATTCCATATCAACCCCACATAAACAGCATCATTGCCGATATGACGGCAAGCGCCAAGATAAGGACCGCCTGGGGAACATACCTGAGCGCAGCAAGTTTCTCCGCTGGTATTTGCGCAGTCCCCGAGAACATGCGCAACACAGCCGTCGCCATGCCGTAAATTATTACGGCAATAAAGGCCATCATTAAAACCGCCGGCAGCCACCTGCCCGTAGACAGCATCAGTTTTAATATCGTAAATTCGCTGAAGAATAGCGGCGAGGGCGGTATGCCAGACAGCATTACAAATGACAACACCCACAGCCAGGCGGTGCGTCCGTCAGCGGCTCGCAGCCCCGTAACACCGCTCATTTCCTTTACGCCGTATCTTTTAAGTATGTTTCCGGAAGTCAGGAAAAACGCCGCCTTGGCGAGGGAATGACCTGAAGCATGCAGCAGAAACGCCGCAATCGCCGGTTTTCCCATGGCCATCGCGGCCGCCAATATTCCCATATTTTCAATCGAAGAGTACGCGAGCATTCTTTTGTAATTTCCCACCCTGACAATATATACAGCGGCGACAAACAGGGACAACACAGCCATGAGCAACATGTATCCGGAAGCAAAACCTTCCAGGCCCGCGGCCCGCATAACATCAAAAACCCTGTAAAGCGCCAGCATGGCGCTGTTTAAAAGCGCGGCAGACAGCATGGCCGACACCGGGGACGGCGCCTCGGAATGCGCGTCAGGCAGCCAGGAATGCACGGGAGCAAGGCCCGCCTTTGTCCCGAAACCCATAGCCATAAATACGAAGCTAAGCTTCAGCCACGTGTGGTCCATTGACTCGGCAGCCGCGGCAAGCGAGTCAAATGAAAGGGATTTTTCATAACCGCTTACGGCAGCTGAAAGGAATATTATTCCGGCAAACGCAAAAACAATGCCTATCGAGCACATGAATATGTATTTCCACGCAGCCTCAAGCGCGGCCTTTCCCGCCTTAAAATATATCAGGTACGCGCTGGCCAGCGTGGTCGCCTCGATAAAGACCCACATGACGCCAAGGTTCGCGGCAAGCACCACGCCTGTCATGGCTGACACAAACGCATTCATTGCCATTGAATAGTAGAACAGCCTGCTGTTTCCCGTCTCCAGCCCGGTCATATACGAGTAGTTGTAGGCGGCAGAGGCGCAAAAAACAAGCGAAAGCACAGCCAGGAATATCCTGTTAATCCCGTCAATTTTCAGGTATTCGGAAAATCTTCCGCCGTTCACAAACAGGTAAGCGGTTATTCCCGCGTGCAGAAGCGCGTAAACAACAGGAGCGGCAGCATGCGCTTTCCTGTTCTTGAAAAAAAATGCCGCGGCGGATATGACCGGACCGGCGGCAAGAAGAGCCCCAATATGAGCCATGTCAGTCCTTCAGTTCCGAGAGCCTGTCTATCTCAAGCTCTTCAAATGTGGAATTGATCCTTGATATGAAAAGTCCCAGAAGGAAAACCGCAATAAAAAAATCAAGCAATACCCCGAAATTAACTATAAAAGGCATCTCCCCCGGCACCGAAAGCGAAAGCAGGAATATGCCGTTTTCCATCATGATAAACCCCATCACATGCGTTATGATCTTTTTCCTGCTTACTATAATGAAAAGCCCTGTGATGACCGCGCCTGCCGCCGCGCCGAAATAAACCGCATTAAGCGCAGGAAGGTTCTTTTGGCTGAGAAGCATGAACGAAGCGGCAAAACCCGCGACAAATATCAGCGTAGTGGCAACCACCGAGTAAAAATTCGGCATATACGGTTCCACCTCGCGCATAATGCCGTTTTTTCTAATTGTATACATTAGGAACCAGGGGATGACAGCCGCCTTAAAAACCAGCGTTTCCACGCATAAAAACACAAAGGTAAAAAGAGGGATTCCCTGCCGGTCCGTAAGCACGCACAAAAACAGCATTATTCCCTGAATACCTATAACCCTTACATAAGCCTCAAGCCTGCTGCTGGCCGAGGCATAAATCATGACTACCCCGAAAAACAACGCATATATGGCAGACATCAGGCTGCCCCCTTCATAAAAATAAATGCAGCGCTGAAAAGTATGACAGCAAGCGAAAACATAAAGAACACAAACTGGGGCACATGGGTCATTCTAAGCCTTGCCATAAGGGATTCCACGCATCCCGTCAGGACAGCTGCCAGAATCATGCAAGCCAGGAAAACGCCCGCATAAACGGCGTCCGAAATGCCCGCAGGCATGAGCACATAAGCGAATAAGGCCGAGATTAATGTCATTTTCAGGTACGCAGTATATGATTTAAGCGCCATATCCGGTCCCGAATTGTCAAGCGCCATCACTTCGTGTATCATGGTAAGTTCAAGGTGCGTGTCGGGGTCATCCACAGGCACACGCGCGCCTTCGGTCACAAGCATTATGAGAAATCCGGAAGCTGCGAGCAGCGCCATTACCCAGCCTGCTCCTGTTCCGCGGGCAGTAAAGGATGACAGCGCAGAAAATGACCCCTTGCCTGACACCGCTGCTGCCGTTCCTATTATCAAGAAAAAAGCCGGTTCCAGAAAAGCCGTCAGTGTCGCCTCCCTTGAGGCGCCCATACCCTCAAAACTTGACCCGGTCTCAAGCGCTGAAATCACAAAAACAAACTTTGAAAAAGCCATAAGGTAAGCGAAGATTATGAAGGCGCCCTCAAATTCAACAACAGCCCTGCCCGAAGCAAGCGGCACAAGAAGCGAAGCAGCCATTACCGCGAGCAGAGATACCGCAGGAGCCGCAAAAAAAACAAATCCAGTTGTACCGCTTATCACATAGCCTTTTTTCATATATTTAAAAAAATCATGGAACAGCTGTGTGATTGGCCTGCCTTGCCTTCCAGACCAGAATGACTTGACCCTGAAAATAATCCCGCCGAGCAAGAACGGCATAAAAACAATTATCAGCGCATAGATGATTATATGTGTCATTTTTTCGTCCCAAGCGCCCAAACTATGGAAAAGACAAGGAACACCAGGCCATAAATGATATATCTCTGCATGTTCCCGCTTTGAATCCACGAAAAGAACTTAAGCAAGGCCGTGACAGCTCCGGCAAACGGCTTTACAAGCAACTTCTCGGTTATATCCGAGTATTTTACCGATATCCGGCCCTTTTTTCCCGCAAGACTTTCAACCCGGACTTCCTGTTCCCGCCTTAAGCACAGCGGTCCCGCGACCTCAAGGAAGGGTTCAGGGAATGAAAAAGCCGTATACTGCATCAACGCGTCAGGCGCGCTGTAACCGCAGGCCCAGGTCCTGCCGTGTTTCACCCTGCCCTTCATCAGTATCCCCTTCACAGCCAATAATGCGGCAGCCACGATTGAGAAACACAGGAAGAACAGCGATATATTCCCGAGCAGCTTGAATGTCTCAGGCATTACAGGAATGCCCAAAGCAGAGACAGCGTATAAGGCCGGCCTTAGAAGCAACAGCGGAAATATGCCTGCCGCAGCGCAGAAAACCGCCAGTATCACAGCCAGGAAAGCCTGCTGCTTGTCCTCGCTTTTTATTTCAGCAGCTTCCCTGCCACGCGCCATGCCGCAAAATACTATACCGTAAATTCTCGTAAAGGAAATTATGGACATTGAGGATACAAGGCCAAATACCGCAAGTGAAATCACTCCCGCGGCGCCGTCCGGGCCCGCGCCTGACCTTGCCGCCTCAATCATGGCTATGTAAATCAGGAATTTGCCGATAAAGCCGCTGAAAGGAGGAAGCCCTGAAATTGCCGCCGATCCGGCAAGGAAAGAGGATGAAGTAAGCGGCATTTTCCCCGACAGCCCGCCCATATGGGCCATGTCCCGGGTGTGGACCGCGTGATATACGGTACCGGCGCCGAAAAAAAGCGCCGTCTTTATCAAAGAATGATTCATGACATGCATAAGAGCGCCCGCAAAACCCGCCGATGACATCAGCGCATTGCCGGAGGCCGTCCCAAGAAGGCCGAATCCTATTGCCGTTGTTATTATTCCCGCATTCTCTATCGTTGAATATGCCAGGCTCCGCTTAATATCCCTCTGCGCCATTGAATTCAGTATTCCCGCGAATGAACTTATCAGCCCTGCTGCTATAAAGAAATAAGAGGATTGCGCGGCTGTTTCAGGCATTATTACAAGCGCCCTTAAGAAACCGTAAATACCCATCTTGATCATTACAGCCGACATGAGCGCCGAAATATGGCTCGGCGCTGCCGGGTGTGCCGCGGGCAGCCAGGTGTGAAACGGGACTATACCGGCTTTTACGGCGAAG
The DNA here is from genome assembly GCA_964398505.1 of uncultured Spirochaetia bacterium. Lineage (GTDB taxonomy): Bacteria > Oederibacteriota > PGYV01 > PGYV01 > CAYNMZ01 > CAYNMZ01. The sequence continues at coordinate 11,628 of CAYNMZ010000023.1, read as the reverse complement.
CCGCAGGACAAAAGCGCGAAAACAAGCGCCGCATGAGCCTGCGTTCCTCTCATAGTGTCCGAGATAGAGACAAAACTCATACCGTTTCCCGACGCCAACGCAAAACCGGCTATCAACAGGGCCGCGCTGATGTGGGACATGACAAGGTAGTAAATCCCGGCTTCCAGGGTTTCTTTCTTATTGTCCTCAAATATCACAAGGAAGAAAGAGGATATCGCCATTATTTCCCACGAAAAAAGGAATGAGAGCGCGTCAGAAGATATGACCACGGCTGTCATTGAAGCTGCCAGTACCGGAAGGAACAGATAATGGGCCGTAAACCCCCTGCCCCTGCCGGCATAAGGCTTCATGTATGAAACCGAATACAGCGCCGCAAGTGGAGCCAGCGCCGATATTATGACAACAAAAAAAGCCGACAGGCTGTCCATCAAAAAGGACCTTCCCGCAAAGGCAAGATGAACCTCTTTTCCCGAGACCATAACCGGAATGGCGGCAAAGGCCGCAAGCGCGGAGCCCGCGGCCATAAAAAAGAATACGGCAAGCGCCTTTTTTCCCTCCTGCAAAAAAGCCTGGAACACGCCCCCCGCAATTGTAATTAAAATACCCGCAAGCACAAGTTCCACGCTATTCACCTTTCACCTTGTCCTCAATCTCAAAAGCAGCTTTCATTATATCCGCTGCCGCGGAGTTTGATGACAAGAGCGCGGTAAACGGCTCCTGCTGGCAAAGGTACAGAAGCCCTGCCAATATATGCAAATGCCTCGCATGATTCGCGCTCAAGACTATGAACATGGTATGCACGGGCTTTTTGTCCGGCGCAGAGTAATTTATCGGATGGGACAGCAGGCAGACTGTTATTGACTCATTTTTCACTTCTGTAATAAGCGGCTTGCGCGGGTGCGGTATGGCTATGCCACTGCCTACGGCAGTAGGCATCATGTCCTCCCTCTCAAGAAGCGAGTCAAGGACATCCTGTTTTTTAAGATTGTCGGGCAGTCTCATCCTCGTCACGGCGTCGCCCAGCAACTCGCCCACAGTGCGCCCTTTTAAACCGTAAATAAACCCGCCCTTTTGCATGAGAGACGCGGCTGAAACGTGCGCTCCCGGCGCAGTCCCTCTCACAAGGCGGCTGTTCATTTCAACGCCGTTTTTTACCGCCCACTCTCTGATTTCCTGTTCATTGAACACATATTGATGGTTGAGCTTGCGCGCCGGCAATTGCTTTTCTTTTATCCGCCTTAAGACTTCCTTTTCCGGTACCTTCAGCAATTCCATCACATGCTTCATCCTTAGTTCCATGTCTTCGCAGCCTTCTTTTTCGCCTGTTTGCACTTATATGTCGGCAGGGATACTGCCGCTTGATTTCAGGAAGATTACGTAAATAAGTTATACGGAATTTAGTCAGTGAATGGATACACTATACCACCCGCTTCCTGTTTTGTCAACAGCAATACGACGATGGGCGACGATGGGCACTTCGGGGAATTATGTGTATTTCTATCCCTTGATAACAGGCGATATGCGGGCATTGCAGGGACAATCCGTCCTGTACGGTATATCAGGGTATTCAAAATCACAAATCCTTACAGCATCAAGGCGATGACATTAAACAGCGTTATAGCGTTCATATTCAGCGCCTTGCCTCTTTCAGCCGGTTCATCGGACGCAACCCCTATTCTCCAGGTTCATTATATGTTAATATACACTTAACCAAACAAGGAGCTGCAATGAAAAACCTGCGTCTTGCTTTTTTGCCTTTGCTTTTAGCCATGTTGGCTTCCGTATCATGCGCGTCGGACACTTCTTCTTATGCTTCGGAAGTAATGGACCCTCTATACTGGAAAAACCAGGCGCTAAAAGATATCATCCCCTTCTGGGAAAGGTCAATAGACGAAGAGGATGCCGGATTTTACACCGAAATAAACGAGGACGGCACTCCCTGGGGGCCGGGCAAAAAATACCCGCGCATGAATTCAAGGATCCTGTTCGGTTTTTCTGTAGCGTATATGCTTTCCGGGGACGACAAATACCTAAAATACGCGGCTCACGCGATGAAATACCTTTCAGAATACGGGTATGACAGGAAATTCGGAGGATGGCACACATATACGGATGAAAACAACGAGCCTGACACAGGCGAGAAAAACCTCTTTGACCAGACCTACGGCAATCTCGGCCCTGTCATATATTTCATGGCCACAGGAAACAAGGAAGCGCTTTCACTTGTCAGCGCCACGCACAAACTGATGCGTGAGAAAGCCTGGGACAAAAAGTACGGCGGCTACTACGCGTCAGTTTCCGCTGACTGGAGCCCGGCAACAACTTTTAAGTCATTCAACTCCCAGATAGACACTTTCACCGCCTACCTCATATATTATTATCTCGCCACGCGGGAGCCTGGCCCGCTTTCTGACCTTAAAAAACTCGCCGACGTCACTGTAAAGCACATGGTTGACCCTTCAACCGGATTCGTCGGAGAAAGGTTTGCGCAGGACTGGAAATGGACGGAGCCCACATTATGGGCAGGCCACAACCTGAAAACAGGATGGGTATTGGGCAGGATGTACTTCCTGACCGGCGACAAAAGATACCTGGAAACAGCCCAAAAGATAGGCAAAGCTCAGATAAAGCACACCTGGGACGATAAATACGGAGGCTGGTTTTTCAGGTTTGAGTCCGGCAACCCCGAAAATCCGGACACTGACAAGGACTGGTGGACGCAGGAGGAAGGCAACATGCTTATGCTTAGCCTTTACCGCGCTTCCCCAAAAAAGGATTACCTTGAGAAGTTCAGGCTTGCGTCCGAGTTTTGGGACAGGCATTTCATGGACAGGAAACACGGCGAATGCTGGCAGGCGCTTGACAGGGACGGAACAATAAAGCGCCGCGTAAAAGGCGACCTCTATAAATCAGCCTACCACACAATGGAGCAGGCTTTTTTTTCATATCTTTACCTGAGCCTGTACGTTAACGGGTCTGACGCGGAATTGTATTACAGCTTCAGCCCCGAGACGGAAGGCACAAAGCATTACGTGAAGCCCGTTGAGGATCCCGGCATTATAATAAAAAGCGTCGAAGTAAACGGAAAGCAGCACGATGATTTCAGCGCGAACGAAGGATTTATAACCCTGCCTGCGGGAACGGGCCTGAAAGTGAAGGTTGTTTTTGCGGCTAAGCCATGATTTCTAATCCAGGCCAAGCTCTTTTACTACCCTGTGCAGCAAGGCCTCAGGGTCGCCTGATTTTGATATATAGCCGTCAGCGCCGCTATCCCCCATTTTGGCTATTATTGTCTCCTCAGGCAGGACCGAATAAAAAAGGATTTTTTGCCTGAAGTTCCCGGACGAACTCTTCAGCCTTGAGCTCAGTTCATATCCGTCCATTCCCGGCATCATTATATCCATCAGGATCAGGTCGTATTGGGCGCCTTTTTTGATTTTTTCAAGGCATTCTCTTCCGTTCAAGGCCGATTCAACGGATAACCCCTTGTGTTCTGTAAGTATTTCCTTTACGAACCTTGACATGGCAGGTTCATCGTCTACAATAAGTATTTTTTTCATCATTCATTTACCCTTAATATATTATAAACGACAACAAACATTTTTTCAAGTGAACAAAAAACCGCGGTTTTTAAAGCCCATATAAAGTCCGGCCTCTAAAACCGCGGTTTGTCCTCCGAAACCTCTTTATTTGTGTATATCTTATCAGACAATCACACCAAAATCAAGTTTTATAAAAAGATTTATCGACCCCGGGTCGACTATCGGGTTTCATACATAGTTTTAGCTGCAGGTTTTTGGCTGTCTGAATTTTAGATTATGGATATTGGCTATTTTGTTATTGCCTATCTGGATTTTGGATTTTGGCTATTACCTATTACCTGCCCTCACACATTGAACTTGAAGTAAACAATATCCCCGTCCTGCATTATGTATTCCCTGCCTTCGGACCTGACCAGGCCCGCTTCCTTCATTTTGACCTCGTCAGGCATTTTTTCAAAGTCGGAAAATTTCATTATCTCCGCCTTTATAAACCCGCGCTTGATATCCGAATGGATTTCTCCGGCAGCGTCCTCCGCTTTTGAGCCGCGCCTTATCGGCCAGGCCCTGTTTTCGTCAGTTCCTGCAGTAAAAAATGTTATGAGGTCAAGCAGCTTGTACGCATGCTGTATGAAATCATCAAACCCCCGGTAATCAAAACCGAGCTCCCGGATAAAATCCTTCTTTTCCTCTTCCCCCAGGTCCATCATCTCTGACTCAATCTTGGCCGAAATGACCACATACTCAGCTTTCCTCTTTCCTATATACTCAACAAGTTCAGGGAAATGTTTCTCAAACCCCTGAATCTTGTCCTCGTCCGTATTCAGGACATACAGTACGGGCTTTAAGCTCATAAAGCCGTATTCTTTCACAAGCTGTTTTTCCTCTTCAGAAAGGCCCGCGGCATTGACAGGCAGCCCTTTTTCCAGGGTTTCCCTTGACTTCCTTATTGCCTCAAATTTCTTTAAAGTATCCTTGTCCCCGGACTTTGCCGCTTTTGCATACTTGTCATAAGCCTTTGACGCGGCGTCCAGGTCCGCAAGCATGAGCTCGGTTTCAATGGTCTCTATGTCGCCAATTGGGTCAAGCTTTCCCTTTGTCCTTATCACGTTTGAGTCCGTAAAGACCCTCACCACATGGGCTATGGCGTCCACTTCCCTGATATTGGCCAGAAACTTGTTGCCAAGCCCCTCGCCCTTTGACGCGCCTTTTACCAGACCGGCTATATCCACAAACTTAAAGGTGGCAGGTACATAACGTGTCTTGCCGTCATTGTATGTTTTATAGAGGAAATCCAGCCGCTTATCCGGCACAGCGACCACGCCCACATTCGGGTCTATTGTGCAGAATTCGTAATTTGCCACTTCCGCGGCCTTGGCTTTTGTAAGCACATTAAATGTCGTGCTCTTTCCCACATTCGGCAAGCCAACTATGCCTACTTCCATTATTATGACCTCCGGTTCATTTCATGCCCGTTTTTACGGTTTGACACAGCCGGACGCCCTCCGCTTCACGGGAAAGGCAAAGGGCCGGCGTTTCCGCCAGCCCTTTGCCTGTATACTACGGTTGGCTGTTACACAAACCGCTTATTTCTTTTTTGCCTTGCCTACCTTTGCCGTGACTTCCGCGGCTATGGCCTCAACGGTCGAATCAACCCTCTTTGAGAACATCAGCCCGCCGGTGATTATGCCCAGGCAGACAACAACTACCACGATTGTAACCGCGTCATATCCCGGGAACATAATAATTATCGGCGCAATCAGCAGGGCCACAAGGTTCATGACCTTAATAAGCGGGTTTAAGGCAGGCCCGGCAGTGTCCTTAAAAGGATCGCCTACAGTGTCGCCTATGACCGCCGCTTTGTGCCTGTCCGTGCCTTTTAGACCCATCTGTTCAATTGATTTCTTCGCGTTATCCCATGCTCCGCCCGCGTTTGACAGGTAAACTGCCATAAGCTGGCCCACTACGATCACTCCCGCGAGGTACCCGCCGAGGCCTTCGGCCTTGAAAAGGAAGCCGATAGCCACGGGCATCAGTATAGCGAGAAGCGCCGGGGAGACAAGCTCCCTCAAAGCGGCCGTAGTGCATATGTCAACGACCTTGGCTGATTCAGGCGGTACTTTGCCTGACATCAGTCCCTTTATTTCCTTAAACTGGCGCCTTACTTCGTTTACAACAAGGAAAGCCGCCCTTCCTACCGCCCTGATCAGGAGTGACGAGAAAAGGAACGGAATGGCTCCGCCGATCAAAAGCCCTATGAAAACCATGGGGCTTGAAAGGTTTATGAACGGAAGCCCGGTAACTTCGTTGTAGGAAGCAAAAAGCGATACAGCCGCGATGACGGCCGTGGCAATCGCGAAGCCCTTTGTTATGGCTTTCGTGGAGTTGCCGACCGCGTCAAGCTCATCAAGCACTTTCCTGCCCTTGTCCGAGAGTTTTGCCATTTCGCCGATGCCCTGGGCATTGTCAGACACAGGCCCGAACGTGTCCTCAGACACGATTATGCCTGTCACAGTGAGCATCCCAAGACCTACAAGCGCCACGCCGTAAAGTATCTGCGCAGTCACGGCAGCGGCAGTACCCACAGGCATGATTGAGAACGTAAGTATCGATACTGCAAGCGATATGGCTATTGAAACTATAGCCCAGACCGAGCTTTCCATTCCCTCGGCAGTACCTGACAGTATTACGGTTGCCGGCCCGGTGATTGACGACTGGACTATTTCCTTTACAGGCTTGTCCTCTGTGGTCGTGAAGTGTTCCGTAAGCTTGGAAATGAAGAACGAAAGGAATATGCCGACAGTGGTGATGGCAAAAAGCTTCCAGCCAAGTATCGAAGCTGAGCCCTCTGCTGCGCCCGCGAACTTCTGCGGGTTGGCGGCTATCCACTTCGATATCTCAGGGATGAGGTACATCACTGTCACTATCGCGAAGCCAATTATGGAAAGTACCGAGGCAAGCATGAAACCCCTCTGAATGGGCTTCATGGCGTGTTCTTCCTCATTCCTTGAAGCGACAGCGTAAGTCCCGATAATTGAAGCGATTACGCCGATAGAACGCACAAACAGCGGGAATATGACTCCCATGTTCCCAAAAACCGTAGCGCCGAGTATCATGGCCGCGACAAGCGTCACTTCGTATGACTCAAAAATATCCGCAGCCATACCCGCGCAGTCGCCGACATTGTCGCCCACATTATCCGCTATGGTTGCCGCGTTCCTTGGGTCATCTTCGGGTATGTTCTTTTCAACTTTTCCCACAAGGTCCGCGCCTACGTCAGCGGCCTTTGTGTATATGCCGCCGCCGACCCTCATGAACAGGGCGAGCAGGCAGCCGCCGAAGCCGAATCCTACAAGGACGTCCGATATCGCGGAAGCCTCATTCTGGAAAATAAGGAATATTGACGTCGCGCCAAGAAGGCCGAGACCTATTGTGAACATGCCCGCTATGGAGCCTGTCCTGAACGCTATGGTGAGGGCCTCTTTCTTGCCTTTTGCCACAGCACCAGCAGCCACCCTTACATTGCCCTGTACCGCGAGAAGCATTCCAATGGTCCCCGTCAGGGCTGACGCAAGCGCGCCCAGGAAGAAGGCCAGCGCCCTGCCTACTTTTATCTTCATTACCTGTTCGGCCGTGTATCCAAGCTCAGCCGGCACATTTGCCGTAAGAAAAAGTATTACCATCAATCCCAATACCAGCCATATGATTGTTTTGAACTGCCTCGCAAGATAGGCTTTAGCACCCTTGTTGATTTCATTATTGATGTCAATCATTTTCTGGGTGCCTTTTGATTTGGAAAGAATTTCATACATAAGGTAAAATCCATACACAATGGCCAAGAGCGAAGTGGCCCAGACGATCCATAGCGCCGTGTGTTCAAAAGAAGTAAGCGGCGCAAGCTGAATATGCTCGGCCGACTTTACCGCTGCTGCAGCGCCTGTTGCAACTGCTGATTCCGTCATGTCTACTACCTCCTTTTCTGGATTTGATAAATTTTTAACAACAAAAAATATTGACAGTATTTTTGCATAAACATGGTGGTTTGTAAAGTAAAAAAAGAGGCGGGAAGCAATTGTCTCCCGCCTCTTTATATATGTTTATAAACTGTTTTCAATAAAAATATATCATATCAAGGTACATGGTTCCGCTTATATCCGGTGCAGCGTCAGGTTTTTCAACTATTACAGCCATGCCTTCCAGAGAAACTGCTCCGCTTGGCAGCGGAGGCCCAATTAAGTTCCATCCGGCTCCGCTCCAACCTCCGGCAGAAGTAAGGTTATAAGTTCCGGTGCTCACCCATATAGGTGATCCGTCTGTCTGGACATAAACTGTCAGTGTATATGGCGGGGCGTTATCAATCATGCCTGCCGGCACCAATACTGAAGCAGATATATAGCCTTTCCCGGTCACATTTACAGGATTTGAAGAACAGTCAACATATGCCCTGCCTCCCTGCGAGTTGGCCCCGCCTGTGCCTGTGAAATTGCAGGTAAGAGCCAGGCAACCCGGCGCATTTGCATAATCCGCCGTGGAGTAGGCGGCTGATGTAAAAGCCGTAAAACCCGCCACTGCCGCCTGCCATCCCTCTGTTGAGCCGTCAAAGTCCCATTTGGTAAGCATCGTAGCCGTAACAGTAGGAGTAGAAGTTTCTGTGATCGTGGACGTAACTGTCATTGTAGACGTAACTGTTGACGTTATCGTATCCGCGGGAGTACTTGTGACTGTAGCAGTGGCCGTGTTCTGCTGCGCCGGATCTGACGGCGAAGTGTTTGATTTACATCCGAACGAGTAAAACACTAAAACAACAGAGATAAGAATAAACAAGAATTTTTTCATGTTGCCCCCCATTTTTCATTTATTAGACATTATTGTTAAAATAACAGGTTTAGTCAATCAAATATTATGTTTTTTTCGACTTCGGGTCGGGAATTTTTTTAACAACGAATTATTAACGCGGATAAAATTCATGTATTTTTTTTACATTGCCCGCGTGGTTTTTACGTTTATAATCCTTGAAATGGCATTTGTATGGCCGAAAATGTCAGCCTTTTTAATGTCAATCCTGTACTAGCCCTCTTTTACAGGCTCGCCGAGATCGTTCCTGCAATCCCGGACAAATACAGTTTCCCATTTATTCGTACCTTAACGCGTCTATAGGGTTCAGCTCCGATGCTTTTTTCGCGGGTAAAATACCGAAAATCATTCCCACTGCTATTGAAAACAGGACAGACAGCAATACTGCCAGGGGTGAAACCGACACGGTCCATTTTGCTATTATTGACAGCAGTACAGATGCCCCGACGCCAAGCACTACACCGGCCATGCCTCCCACAAAGGTCATTAAGACAGATTCTATTATAAACTGGTACATTATGTCCTTTTTCCTCGCGCCTATGGCCTTCCTTAGGCCTATTTCCCTTGTCCTTTCAGTGACAGAAACAAGCATAATGTTCATGATTCCTATGCCGCCCACCACCAGGGATATGGCCGCTATAAAACCCAAAAGAGTGGTCATGGCATTGGCCGTGTCGGTCATTGTCTTTTGTATGTCAGCCATATTCATTATCCTGAAGCTGTTTTCATCGGCCTGCCTGTGCCGCCTCATAAGAAGTGATCTTATGTTTTCCTGCGCGCTTTCCATAAGCGCGGCATCGCTTACCTGCACGTCAATCGTGTCCACATATTCCTTTCCCAGCAGGCGGTACATGGCAGTGGTAAGCGGGACAACTATTACGTCGTCCTGGTCCCGCCAGCCCGTGGACCCCTTTGGCGGCAGCACTCCTATTACCCTGAAATACACCTTATTGATCCTTATTTCAGCGCCGACAGGGTCAGTGTCGCCAAAAAGGTTTGCGGCGACAGTCTGGCCTATCACAGCCACCCTGTTCCTGGTTTTCATGTCCGCCTCGGTAAAGAAACTCCCGTACGCCGGCACCGAGTTCCTCATCTGCGGGTAATTGACTCCCGCGCCCTGCACGCGCGTGTTCCAGTTTGAAGACCTAAACACTGCCTGAGCCCTTCCTTCCACAACGCCCGCAGCGTATCTTACGCCGTCAAGGCCGCCTATCGCCGCCACATCCTGTTCCGTAAACCGTGTCACCGAGCCGGCTCCGAGCGAAACGCCGCCCTGGCGCGCTGAACCCGGCATAATTGTCAGAAGGTTTGAGCCCAGGGATGACAGGCTTTTTTCTATCGTGTCTTTCGCGCCCTGGCCGAGCGCGAGCATGGCAATAACAGCCGCCACGCCAATGAGTATGCCCAGCATTGACAGGGCCGAGCGCAGCTTGTTCCCAAGCATTGAATTCACAGCCTGCTTTATATAGTCAATAAACTCTATGCCCGCCGCCGGCCTGCCTTTTTCATCTGTCAAGCTTTTTTCCCCGGTATTTATCCCGGGTGACTTATTTCCTGAAACATGAGACTTAAAGCCGGTTTTTCGCTCATCCCCTACAATTTTGCCGTCCCTTATCCTTATTATCCTGTCGGTATAATCAGCCACTTCCTCGTCATGGGTCACAACCACTACGGTCTTGCCGCGCCTGTTAAGGCCTGACAGCAGCTTCATTATTTCATCCTGGCTCCTGGAATCAAGGTTTCCCGTAGGTTCATCGGCAAAAATAATATCTGGCTCGTTTATCAGCGCCCTCGCTATTGCCACACGCTGGCGCTCACCGCCTGAGAGCTCATTTGGCATGTTCTTGAGTTTTGACGCGAGACCGACATCTGAGAGTTTTTTTACCGCTGCCCCGTTCTTTTCCGTAATGCCGGCGTAAAGCTGCGGGAGCCGTACATTTTCAAGGGTTGTTTCCCTGGGAAGCAGGTGGAACTGCTGGAATATGAATCCAATTTCCCTGTTCCTCAGCGCGGCGTATTCGTCATCGCTTAAACGCGATGTTTCCCGGCCGTTTAAAAGGTACGAGCCTGAGTCCGGGTTGTCAAGGAATCCCATGATGTGCATAAGCGTGGACTTGCCGGACCCGGAAGGCCCCATAATTGATACAAACTCGCCTCTTTTTATCTTAAGCGACACCCTGTCAAGCGCCTTGAAGGCGACCTTTCCTGCGCGGTATGTCTTGCTCAGGTTCTTGATTTCAATCATTTTTTCCTCTGGCTTGTGACTTACCTGGCCCTGTTTGTCCTGGCGCCGGGCCTCTGTGGCATAAACGGGCTGGATGTTTCCTCGCCTTTCTTCTGAAGCGAATAGTTCTGTTTTAAAACCAGCGCCCTGTCGCCTTCGCTTAAGCCCGATATGATTTCAACATTTTCCCCGTCAGACAGTCCCGCAGAGACCGCCCTGCGTTCGGGCTTTTTGTCCTTTCCCGGGACAAGGACGAAGTTTTTGTCCCCGCCTTTCCTTACCGCAGCTGCCGGAAGCGTGAGGACATTTTTCCTCTCTTCCTGTATAATATTGACGTTCGCGCTCATGCCTGACCTTAGAAACTCCGGCACATTGTCCGGAAGCACGTCCACCTCATATACAGTCACATTATTGGATGTTTTCGACTCGTAGTAAACGTGGTCAACAACTCCCGAGAGTTTCTCACCCGGATACGCGTCAAGCGTTATACGGGCAGACTGCCCCTTTTTTATCCTGCCTATGTCGGTCTCGTCCACCTGCGCCTTGATTATCAGCCTGTCAGAGAGCACTATTACCGAGTCAGCGCCGCTCACTGTCTGTCCGGGTTCCACTGCACGAACTATTACCTGCCCGTTTATGGGAGCCACCAGGGGTATCGGTTTGTAGGTGTTTTCCCACTCCTTTAAGCTCTTTTCACCCTGGGCCCTTGCCGCGTCAAGAAGCGCGGCCCTGTCGGACGAGCTCATGTACGCCAGCGTCTGGCCCGTTTTCACATATTGCCCCTCCGATACCAGTATTTTTTCCATCCTGCCCGAAAGCGGCGGCTTGATTGCCAGCCGGTTTTGCGGCATTACGGTACCGCTGGAGCTTATTGATATCATTATGTCGCCTTTTGCCGCAACAACCTCCTGCGCGGCTTCGGGTTTCTTTTTTCCGCCCGCGCACCTGATCATCAGGAAAACCAGGACAGCCGCGGCCGCCATCACCAGCAGGACTTTCATGCTATTGTTT
>CAYNMZ010000022.1:0-18726 GCA_964398505.1 uncultured Spirochaetia bacterium | reverse complement strand
GTGAAATCCTTCGTCGCCCACAGCCCGTAGCCCGTGACCCACATCACCTCGTCAGAATCATACGGGTCAATCTTTACGTCAGCTATCCAATGCGGGGTATTGTCGTGTGAAGTGTAGCCCGCGTCCGTGTAATCCCATTTCGCGCCTTTCAGCTTCGGTTCCCATGTCTTGCCGCCGTCCGTCGTCCGGAACACGTCGTCCGGCCCGCCCCAGCGGTTAAGCGTGGAGACAACTATATGCTTATGGTTCCTCGCGTCAACTGATATGCCAGAAAACCCGCCAGCGCCTTCCGGGACTTTCAGGTCTGTCCACGCGCCCGTGGCAATGCTGTATTTCATGACAAGGCCGTAAGTCGCGCCGTTCGGCCCTGGATAATCCGAGAAAGTGATATAAAGCTCGCCTCCCGCTATATCGGCCCTTAGGCCCTGGAGCTTTGACGGAGCGCCCGGAACAAGCTTCCACGTGGCGCCGCCATCCTCTGACTTGTAAATGCTCTTTGAATTCACGGCCGCGGACACAAATATCCTCGGCGTCGCGGCGCCTTTTGTGCCGCTGTTTTTGTCAAAGAAAACAAAGTTTATGTTTTTTTCCGGGAAGCTTTTCACTTTTTTCCAGGTTTTTCCTGAATCAGCTGATTTCCACAGCCCGTCCTTTGTGGAACCCATGAATATTATGGAACCCCTGTTCGGGTCCACTGCCACCCGCTCGCCCGCTCCGCGGCCGTCCTCATTGCCTCCGACCTTGAACTCAAGCGGCACTTTATCGTAAGTTTTGCCCCTGTCCTTTGAGATAAGGAACACGCCCTTGCCCGCCCAGTCCTGCGTATATTTCCCGGTCATCATATAGACTTTATCCGTATCATTCGGGTCAATGGCGAGCGACAAAATGCCGGGAATGTCAGCCTCTTCCCTGCCGAACATATCGGTTATGTTTTCCCATTTTTGCGCGGCTTTATCCCATATATACGCGCCGCCCATGTCAGTGCGGAGATAAACCAGCCCTTTTTCCGCGGGATGGTATATTATGCCGTCAATGAAGCCGCCTCCGCCCGCGGTCACGCTTTTCCAGACATACTTGCCCTGCCTTGTGGGCTGCTGCGGCTTGCTCAAATCAACTCCGCCTGTCGCGCAAGCCGCAAGAAACGCCGCTGCCAAAATTGCCGTTGCCAGTACTCTTTTCATCAAAACCTCCTGTGTCATTCATTATTCAATTATTCATTACTAATTAATAATTTGCTGTCTCGTCCCCGTAAAGAATCCCCCTTCCCTCGGCTGACACATAGCACCTGCCAAAGACCCTCGGGTCTCCTGTAATACAGTGTATGAACCCGTATTTGTGACGGTCGTCGTTTATCCTGATCCATGTCTTTCCGCAGTCATCGGACCTGAAAAAACCTTCAATACCGGCCATGAATCCCCACGCATATACCGAAGGGTACAATGACCAGGCAGCTGACTTGCCGAAACCCGTCCTGTACGCCCTGTCAAACCCGGATATTCTCACCAGTTCTTTTTCAACGCCCATATACCTGTAAAGCCCGTGCCTGCCGCAGGCCAGCCACACATCTCCTTCGGAACCCGGCACCGGGGCTGCCATATATTCGGCCATACCGTCATCGCCGGGATAAGCCGCTGACTTGGGAAGTCCGCTTAAGGCTTCTTTAAAACTTATGCCCGCGTCAGTGCTTTCCCATAATATGCCCTTTACGCCGTCAAACACATAGAACCTTCCGGGATTCCTGGTATCAGCAACCGGCCAGAGCCCAGCCGCGACGCCGCCCGCGCACTTTTCCCAGCTTTTGCCGTTATCAGCGGACCTGTGCGGACATAGGCCCTTTGGCGCCCAGATTATGACATTTCCGTCCGCGGAAATTGCCGCGCTCTTGAAACCTCCGCTTTTCGCGCCTTCAGGAAAGGATGAAAAATCCGTCCAGCTCATGCCGCCGTCCTGCGAATAAGCGCCGTAGGGCGGCCGCGCGTTGAAGGTTTTTACGGCTTTTAAGGCCGCAAGCGGCGCGTATGCCACGGAAAGCGTCGTGCCAACATGCGGGGTATGCCTTATTAAAGGCAGGCTCCCCGGATTTTCATGCACAAACCCGTCTATGTCACCCATTGCCGAAACAAGCGCTGCCCTGCCCTTTGACGGGCAAACAATCTGCGCCGCCACTGCCTGTTCCATTCCCCTTGCCGTAAATTTCCACTCAACCGTTGCCGAAGAAAGGTTTTTTGTCTCAAACACACCGTAGCCTGTCGTAAACAGCGCGTTGTCAGGGTCAAAAGGATTTATCTTGACGTCTGAAATCCAGTGCGGCGTAATTTCAGACGCGTAAGGCGCTTCGGAAAAGTCAAATTTCGCGCCCTCAAGCAGATGCCTCCAGGAAGCGCCCGTGTCATCTGACAGGAAAACACCGTCTTTAGGGCTGTAGCGGTTAAGCGTGCTGACTATGAAGCGCTCTCTTTTACCCGGGCAGGCCGACACGCCGGAAAACCCGCCGCCATATCCCGGCAGTTTCAATTCTTTCCATTCCCTTTTCTCCGCGGAATACAGCCATACCCCGCCGCTTTCCGCGCCATGAGGCCCAACGCTGTCAGAGAACGTAATTATGATTCCTTCTGCGCACTTGCAGGCGCGAAGCGCCATAAGACCTTTTGGCTGTCCCGGAACTTCCTGCCATGTGGCTCCGCGGTCACAGGAGCATAAAAAACTTTTTCCCTTCACCGCCGCTGCCGCGTAAATAAGGCCCGGCTCGCCGTCAAACATCACGAAATTAACCGCTTCGGCCGGGAATCCCTCCACCCTGTCCCATGTCAGCCCCCTGTCACGCGAGCGCCACAGCCCGTCCCTTGTGCTTCCCATAATTATATCGCCGCTGTCGCACGGGTTTATAGCTATGCGCTCGCCTGTTCCCCTGCCTTTCTCGTTTCCGCCGGCCTTAAAAGGAAGCAGTGTCCTTTCCCATGTGTCCCCGCGGTCGAAGGAATAATGAAAAGCCGCGGGCAGGCTGCCTTCACCCGTGTATTTCCCGTTCAGCGCGCACACAAAATCAGCGTCATTGCAATCAAGGCCAAGGCTTAATACGCCGTAGTACTCGCTTTCCTCCATGCCGAAAGCGTCGTTGAGCGGTATCCATTGCCCGTCATTTTCACGCCTGTAAGCGCCGCCCATGTCGGTCCTCGCGTAAATGAGCCCCTGTTTCGCGCCGCTGAAAACTATTCCGGGCACAAAACCGCCGCCGCCGACAACAGCGCTTTTCCACTCATAAGCCGCGCTTTTTACATTCGCGATTTCACAAGCCCTGTTCGCGCCTTCTATTCTCATTTATCCCCGGTTTTTGAACGCAGAAATTCATTTCTTCTTTGTGAAGAAATCCCTGTTTATTTCCCTGGTTATTGATTTCATTACTTCCTCGGCGTCCCGCTTCCCGTTCCAGATGTCGTCCATCTGCGGCGCTATGTAGCGCGTGTTCATCATTTCCCAGTCCGATGTAAGAGGGGAAAACACTATGTCCTTGACCGCTGTCAGCATTATTTTTTTGTTCTTCGGCGGCTGGTCGTCAAGGAACTGCTCGGAATTCGCCAGCTTCATTATGGCCGGTTGCAGCCCGCCCTGCGAAGACAAAAACCTTTGGCCCTGCTCGCCCGCGAACCTTTTCACGACCTCCCATGCCTTTTTCTTGTCCTTGCACTGGCTGGTTATGGCGTAGCCCGAGCCGCCTGACGGGTATTTCCTTATGCCCTTCGGGCTCTTCGGGAACATTACAATGTCCCATTCAAACTTCGTTATGGGCCGAAAGTAGCCCGCTTTCCAGTAGCCCGTATAGAACATTGCTGCCTTGCCGCTCATGAAAACAGAAGCTGTTCCCTGTATTCCCATGGAAGTCGTCGCGATAAGCGAGGGCGAGGGCGCGACCCCGTATTTGCCTGATAAATCAGCCCTGAAACGAACCCCTTCTATGGCTTCCTTTGAGTCCAGGACGCATTTTGTAGGCTTTTTCACGTCATCAACTATGCTGCCGCCGTTGGAATACACCCACGCGTCCCATATTGTCCATTCGTCAAGGAAACCGAACTGTTCCATCCTGCCTGACGCGTCCCTCTTGGTGAGTTTCTGCGCGGTCTTCAGGAACTCGTCCCATGTCCAGTCGTCCTTAGGGTACGGCACACCGGCCTCGTCAAAAAGTTTTTTATTGTAATAAATGACGCATATCGGCGCTATGTCCCTGGGTATGACGTATATCTTGCCGTCAATCGTGAACCTGTCCACTATCTCCGGGTAGTAGTCCTTTATGTTGAAATCCTTGTCATTGTCGTTTTTCATCAGTTCTGTCAGGTCCACAAGCAGTCCCTTTTCCGCGAAAGCCTTGAAATTGCCCGCCTCAACGAACATGACGTCAGGCGCCATGCCCGCGGCCGCCTCTGTCAGCACCTTTTCAATGTAGTTGTTCGCGGTCGCGCGCGACTGGACCACGTCAATGCCCGTTTTTTTCTTTATGTCCGCTATTATCTTCTTGTTGTTGTCCATCTCTATCAGGTCGCCCCAGTGCATTACCCTTATTGCCCCTGTGTCCTTCGGCTTTCCGCAGCCCGCGGCCATGACGAGCATCACTACGGCAAAAACCGCTAGTATCCTCTTCATCATTACCTCCGTCTTTAATTTGTAATTTACAATTTGAAATTTATAATTACATTTCAGTACAGCTCAATGTTGTCCACCCACAGGTCCAGCGTCTGGTTGCACGCGCTGTTGGCGAAAGCCAGGTTTGTGACAGCGCCGAGAGATTCCTGTATTGTCACAATACCGTAATCAGCCGCAGCCTGCGTGAATGACGAGAAAGGCACGCTGACAAGCGCCCAGTCAGAACCGGGCGAGAAAGTGTACTGGTAGTTGTTCGTGGTCGCGTTTGATATTATCACAAACCTGTACGACGTGCCGGTTGCCGATGTCTTGGCATAAAACCTTATCCCGCCCGTAAAATTGTTCAGGCTTGCCACTGCCCCGGAAAGCAGTGAAGTGGATACCCACGCGCCGTAGCCGCAGGAAATCGCCGTGCTGCCCGTCATGTGATAACCGCAGTCCACATTGCCGTAACCTGTCGCCTGAGTGGAGCCATTTACGGTGTTCCCTGAAGCGCCGTACGAAAACCACGGCCCGCCGAAATTGTTGTTTCCGTCGCAGTCCGCGAAATCATCTATCATTGGCGTCAGCACGGTTTTTGGCGTTGGCGTGGCAGAAGGCGACGGCAAGCTTGTAAAAGTAAATGTGGCCGTAGGTTCTATGCCCGCCCAGCCTACGGAACGTTCCCTGCAGCCTAAGACACCGAGCGCCATTATAATGGAAGCCGTGACAATCAGAATTACCGCGAATTTTTTCATAACATCCTCCTTGATTATTTATTGCCGGCCTTTAGAACTTAAGGACCGCCCTTATATCCGCTTCCTGGCAGCCAAAACTTGCGTTTTCATTGAGCCTGTCAGTTATGAGCGTATTGCTGAACGAAAAGGATACCGACGCCTGTTTTGAGACCTCGTAATCCGCGCCAAAGCCGTAAGCCGTGATTGACGCGTCATATTCGGTTTTTCCAAGGTACTGCCATGACCCGGAAAGGAATGAATACGGGTATTCCGCGCCCTTTGCGCCTATATCCTTAAATCCGCCGTGAAGGCGCAGTTTCTCAAAAAGCGTGTATTCAATCCCGGCGTTCAGCGCGGCTGTCCTTAAGTCAACGTTACCGCCCGCGCCGGCGTAACCGTTGTAGGAATACTCAAACCTGTAGCTTGTGTAGGCTGTAATGCCGAATGCCGCGGCTTTTAACCCTGCCTCTGCCACAGTAAACTCCCTCGGGCAGGTCCACTGGTTCACAGGCAGGTAGGATACTATCTCCGACGAGAAAGAGTATTTGGCATATGGCTTTATCATGGAGTCAAGGTAATCGCCCGAAACCCTGACGCTGACGCCCTGCCTGTTTGAGGTCGCGTCGCCGTAAGGCGAGGAGTTGTTCTCAAACATGTCATACGGCATGAACCTGCTGCCCTGCGCCGCGTATGATACCATTATTGAGCCGTTATACCTTGTAAAAGGATAGACCCTGTTCGCCAAAGTGTAAGCAGGTTCGGCCAAGGATATGTTCCAGGTGTTGTTCTGCGTGACATAAGGATAATTGTTGTAGCCGTCGTAAATCCTGGACTGGGCGGCGTAAGCCGTAAATGAATTCCCGACCACAAAGAAAGAGGCTTCAATCTCGGTGTCAAAAACCTCCGCCTTCAGCCTTGTCTTAAGCGCAGTATCCGTCACATATTCATTGTGCCAGTCTTCGGGTGAAATCGCGTTCTCAACCTTGAGCCCGGAGAGCGCGAATTCCGCGGAGGCTGTCACTATGTCAAACGCCCTGAATTCAGCGGCCGCGGACGCAGTATAATTGTCAAGCGCTGCCGCGTCCTGGTTTTGGCCCGTGCCCTTTATGTCCCTGATATCGGTAAAATAAATGCCGGCCTTGGCGGCATCCTTGAGCGAGAGGTCGCTTTCAACCGAGGCGCCGAAAATGAAACGGTTATACGAGGCCACAAAAGCCGTGGTTGTCACAATTGCCATGTCCGGGGACACCATATAGTCAGGCCTGCCCGCCTCCGCTATCCTCGCGGCAAACGCCTCTGTCTTCAGCGAGAAAGGCAGCGAATCCCCTGCCTTATACCCTATCCTCGCGCCGGACAAAGGCCATGAATTGTCGGAGAGCCACAGCTCATTTTTTATCATGTCCCTCCTGTCGCTGAATACGCGCGCCTCAAGGCCCCTGTCATCATCCTCCTGCCAAATCGTAAAAGGCGTCATTTTCGCCTTGTAATCTCCTATCTCAAAGTAAACCGGAAAATCGCCGGTTACGGTAAGCCTGCGCAGGCCGTAGCTGTCCTGCGCCCCCCACAGCGCCCCAAGGAGGTTCTGCAGCCTGAACACAGCCTCTGCTTTCAGCTGTTTGCCGGAGTTTGCCGCAAAGCGCAGGTCAAGCCTCTGTGTTATGGGATTGTACCTCTTGGCTCCTGAAGCAATGAATTTGTTCCCGTACAACGTAACATCAGTCATATATCCGGACGCTTCTCCGTTAATCCTCATTCCTATCATGCCGAAAAGGTCGTCCTGGCGCTGCCTCAATTCCGCTGCAGCGCGCCTTTCCCCGGCTACAGCGAGGTCTATGAGCCTCTGCTGTATCGCTGAAAGCGGCTCGCCTTTTTCCATGAGGTCTGTCTGGAATTCTTTTATAAGGCCCGACACTATGTCATAAACCTCGGGCTTGGCGGACTGGTCCTGCAGCAGCCTTGCCGAGGCCTCATACGCAAGTTTCGCCGCTTCAGCCCGCGTAAAATTTTCCTTTCCTTCCATATTGTCAAGAAAGCCTTCTTGCGCGAGGTTCATCAGCTTGGCGTAAACCTCGCCGCCTTTTTGATACGCCGCGTCAGCCGCCGCAGCGGCAGCGCAGAAAACAAGGACGGAAATTACCGTCATGACCGTCTTTTTCATTTATTACCTCCGTATTTTTACGCTTCTTAAAAGAAGCTTTTCAGCTCCAGCCAAAGCTGCCAGCCGTTGAAATCGTTCTCAGGAACGGGAATGTCGTCGTGGAAAAACCTCTTAAGCCTCAAGTAAAGGAAGGCCCTGCCTGCCAGGTCATAATCCGCGCCGAACCCGTAGGCAGTGTCAAAATAATCAAGCTTCACGGGCCTTGCCTCATTGGCGCCCCAGCGCTCGTAAGCGAAATAACCGAGGAAGCTCAGCTTGTTGAACACATTGTAAACAAGGCAGGCTGAGAAAAGGTTCTGCGACATGAGCCTTGCGGGATTGTATTCCACAAGAAGGTTTGTCTCGTTTGACAGCGTTATAAGCTCGCCGTAAAGCTCCAAAAGCAGCGGGCTGGCAAGCCTTATGGGCTTGTTGAGCTCGTAGCGCAGCACGAACATTATGTTTGACAGCGTCTTGTGCGAGAGGCCCTGGACCGCTTCAGATATTATGTATTCCCTGCTTGTTTTGTGGAAATCCGTCGCCAGGCCGCCGGTGCCCGCGGACAGCATGGTCTGCGCCCTCGCGTCCGTAAGCGAAGAATCAAAACCGTACCTGTTTATGTTGTAGTTGATGAAGGAATCGTGCGCTCCCGCCACAGGCCAGCCGTAATTGCTGTAAAACATGTTCCACCACTGGTCTCCCGCAAGCCAGTGGCTTGCCCTTATCACATTGCCCGTGGCCCGTATCTGCTGCGACACGCCGTAGTTCACCATCAGCATTCCGAAAGGAATGCCGATATAGGCGCTGGCTTCCGCCTTGTTCATATTATTGTAATATGAGGTCGGGTCGCCGCAGAATGTTATGGGATTTACATCAACCTTTGAGGGGTCATAGGCGTTTATCTTCCTCATATTCATGTCTTCCACCGCGGACGCGGGCGCAGTATAACCGGGGTCTATCCTCGTGTACTTGAAGGCCATCTGCAGCTGTTTCGGAAAGAACTGCGGCGTTATCTGGCACATTATCGCGTTTCCGTCCTGGTAAAACGAAGGCACAACCGAGCCTATGCCGACTTCCGAGCTCCCCCTGTACCATGAGCGCTCAAACTCCGCCTTGACCTTGAAAAGACTGAACAGCGCGGCCTTCATGTCCGCGCCGGCAATTGTTATGCTTTTCTTCAGGCTTTCAGGCTCAAAAGCCGGGAAGCTGTTGATCTCCGCCTCATCATTTGACATGTTGTAGAAGTTCAAGGACCACTCAGCCTGCCTGACCCTGGGAAAATTCCTGAAATGCGTGTAGCGCGCCGCGTATTCGTAAACATAGTCCTTTTCATGCGTTGTCTTTCCTGCCATGGCCTTGAATATGTCCTTGCCGAAGAGGCCGTCCTTGTATAATTCAAAACCGTTCCACTGGTGCTTGGACCACCTGTCGTCCTTTGACTGCGAAAAGGTCCTGAATATGGTTTCGTAGTTGGCGCGCGTGGCTGTCTCGCCCGCGTATATGTCCCTGTCAAATATGCCCGTCCTTTCCGTAAGCCCCTGGGAGGCTATGAATGACGTTATATCCTCCCAGAAAAAACCCGTTGTGAGCCTTAAGCCGTACACGTCCAGCGTTATTGTGTATATGTCCAGGCCCACGGACTTTGTGTCCCCGAAAAAAAGGTGTGTCTGGCTGCTTATGGTGTCAGCGATGCCGTAGGAAGGGTCGTTGGAAGGCATTTCAAAGAAAAGCGTGGTGTTGAATTTTATCTTTTCCGTGAGCGTTCCTTCCGTATAAAGGTCCAGCCTGGTCCCGCTCATGGCAAATACGTTCAGGTTTGTAATTCCCGATGTCATGAGCTGCTGCCACCTTCCCGCTATTACGCCGGTCACCTTGAAAGGCGTGGCGTCAGTGAAACGGGTCTTTGCGTATTCTTCCTCAAGCCACGAAAGTTCTTCATCAAGGCCCTCATAAGCAGATTTTGCCTCTTCTGTCCTCTGCGTTTCAGCCTCGACGGCGATTTTTATCTCCTCAGCCAGGACCTTTTCATATTTCGCTATTATTGCCCTTGCTTCCCTCGCCTCAGCATCTGAAAGTTCCTTTTCTTTTCCCGCGTTTAGCCAGTTTTTAGCCTCTATAATATAGAAGGCGGCTTCGCGGCTCGTTATGGCGTTCTTGCCGAAATATTCCGCGTCAACTGATTTTATTACGCCAAGTGAAGCTGCCCTTGAAAGGTCAGTGTAAATGCCGTCTTTCTGCGGTATTATGAGGGGATAAGCCGGGAACAGGGCTGAAACAAATATAAAATTTAACGCGATGACGCTGAGAATTTTCCTCATTTTACCCTCTTTTATGCATGATTTGTCAGTGATAAAAAATTTCAGGTAATCGTTTACCCGAAGCATATAAATTATACTTCAACCATATTATAAGTCAATTACAATCTATGTCCGCATTCTCACTGCCTGCTAAAACAGGAAAGGCCGGGTTTTACCCGGCCCTTCTTTGACAATACTGCCGTTTACTGCTTTGGCTTCATTTCAATGACGCTTATTGAATATGGCTTAAATACATGGGTAAACTCATTTGAGGCTTTTATGTCGCGGGACGAAGGCGCGTCGCTCGGGTCAGCGTGGTAGGGTTTTGTCTCGGTCCTCCATGCGTAGTGGGACGAGTCAAATTCCCACACCTTCGCGTTCTCCGAAAGCTCATAACCTTCTATGCTTATCTTCGCGCGGTACGCGTAAGTGTCGTTGACATTGACGACAAGGAGCGCAAGGGTGTTGTCCGGCTTTTTGTTCGCGTAAACCGCGAGCCTGTCCGCCGGGGTTGACGCGCTAAGTATGCTGTGCTCCTTTTCATCGCCGGCCGAGCTCCAGTAATTGGTGAGCATTTTCATAACCCAGTAGTCTGCCCTTTCCTGGTACTGGTATTCCCCGGCCTCTGCCTGCATGTAGCCGTGGTCCCCGCCTTTTTCCTCGCTTATGGCGCTGCCGCCGTTTAGGACATCCCAGAGGTTCGCGCGCGCCCTCAGCCCGAAATTCTTCGCGAATTCCGGCAGGTACTGCGCGAGCCACAGCCCGTTTTCCAGCCTCACGCTCATGTCGTGCGGTTTCACATGGTCGGATGTGTTGAATTCCGTCATCCACACTGGTATGTCCTTTAATGACGGGTATTTTTTAAGCGCCGTGTCAACCTGCTCCTGCATCTGCTTCATCTGCTTCGCGGGCGACACGAGAAGGTCGTTTACATGCATGTCCCAGGTCGGGTAATGATGGCTCACAAGCCCTTCCGCGTAATGCAGTTTCTTTTCCTTCGCCAGCCTTGAGAGGAACGCCTCTATAGCTGTCTTGCCGTCATAAGCCTGCGAGTTTCCGTCAGACTGCGCCTGGCCGATTATGGTTATGGACGGGTCCTCTGCCTTCATGGCCTCGTAAAATTTTATGTAGCGCCTGGTATAATCATACATGTTCAGCGGCCCGCCGACTTCCCACTGCCCTCCGTTCTCATTCCCGATTTCCCAGTACTTTATGCCGTAATTTTTTATCTTATTCGCGTATTTCACCCATGCAGCCGCCATCTGCGGAGTGCCGCTGCCTAAGTTCACGATTATAAGCGGCTCGGCCTTTACCGGTGAAAAAGAGTTCATGAATCCCATATAGCTCTCAAAACCGAATATCCATGACGCGCCGTTTCCAAGGGTCGCCGCAGTGTCGCTTGAGGACGCAACTATGTTGTTCTTGTCTGTTATGGGTATTTCCTCGCCCTTTTCAAACACTTTTAAGGACGCCACTGAATACGCGCCCCTGCCGCCTGCGGAGCTTTCTGTCATCAGTATCCTTATGTACTGCGTGTCCACTGCCCTGAACCGGACTTCCTGGACGCCGCCTTTTCCGGCCACATCAGCAGCTGACGTGTTCAGCCACGCGTTTCTGTCCGCGCCGTAAGGCATCCACTGCCTGCCTTCCTTTGAATCCCAAAACTGTACGGTGAATTTTCTCGCGTAAGGGAAGGACGCTGACGCCTTGTTTCCCCATGTTATAACAACCCTGTCCGGCTTCCTTAAGCCGCCAAGCCCCGCATAAATCCACTGCGCGTTCGGGTAATCCGTATCCCTGTTTGACTTCCATGCGGTCGAATCGTCATCGTCTATTATTTTGTCCGGCCCGAACCTCAATTCACCCGTTGTGCTGTTGGCGTATTCTGTAAGCGACGGCTCCCAGTTGCCGTCAGCGTCGTATTTGCCCGCGCTGTTCCAGAAAAAACCGTCGCCCCATGAGCCGCCGGGATAACGAAGGACATAATTTCCCGCTTCCTGAATCCTGTCCTTAACCGGCCTCGGGTCAGCCCAGCCGCTTGTATTATTCCCGAATACAAGCTTTGGTATGAACTTATTCACCGTTTCTGAAGCCTTTACCTCTATTGACGTCTCAATTTCTTCCGCCTTAGGCGTTGAACCAGCCGTAAAGATAAGAAAAACCAGAACCGCAGCCAGAATCTTTTTCATCATTCCTCCTGTTTTTTCACTTGTCATTAATTATCCATTATTAATTAATAATTGTTCTCCGTAATCCCCGGCCACTTGTCCGTCCGAAACGGCGAAGCTGCCAGGCCTTCCATATTATACAGGTTGCATTCTGGATTGTCCGCCCAGGCATACCTCACGGCAACCGGGTTTTTGACCTCTCTCGCGCTCACTTCAACGGAGTTTGAATTTTTTATTTCAGCCCTTGCCCTGACAAAAACCCTGTCCTCGCCCGCTATTTCAAAGCCTTTCAGCCTGCCTCCCCTGGCGACAAGGCCGCTACCTGTGTTTTTAAAGGTCACTGTAATGCCGCGTCGTGACTGCCTGTGCGAGTCATAAAGCGGCCCGGTCACCGGCGCTTTTTTATTGTAAAGCATTACAAGCGCAGCGTTTGATAGCCGGCCGGCCACAGGGTCCTTTTTCCTCGGATGAATGTCATCGGCGTCGCCTAAGTCTATTATCGGGACCACGGCCGTGTTCTCAAGCTCAAGCGCCGAAAGCTGGGCCTCCCTCAGTTCCGCCCACGCGCTTTCGCCCGGCGCGTCTTTTCTTTCCATGAAATTCGGAAGCTGGACCACAAAAAACGGGAATTCATAGCCCCAGTCCTGCCTCCAACCCCTTATCAGCATTTTTATGAGCGACCTGTACTGTTTGGCTCGCCAGGCATTATTCTCTCCCTGGTACCATAGCGCGCCTTTTATTTTATAGCGCGTAAACGGCGAGACCATGCCGTTGTAAAGCGACTGCGGAAGCTCCACAGTGGTTGAATGTATGTTGACCTTGAATTTTTCCACGGCGTTTTTTGTGAAAGGCACTGCCCTGCCCCAGCCGCCCTGTTTCATGGAATCAATCCTGACCGCATATTCCTTCTCAGGCTTTAAAACAGCGTCAAACGTTTCAGAGGAGTAATAGTCGTAATCCTTTATGCTTTTTTGCCCCAGGGAAACCGAAAACCTGCCGCTGCCTGAAGCGGTAAACCTTATCTCGTCATAGCCGGAAAGGTCGTATTCCCCGCTTTCGGACAGCCTTGTCTCGGCATTTGCCCACGAGTTAAAGGCGATTATTCCGCTCACGCGGCCTTTTTTCCCGTCGCCTTTGCAGCTTATTGATGATCCTTCAGCCGCATTGCTTTCCCAATTCCCGCCAAGCCCTCCTTCATTAAGGTAAAGCGTCCTTATGCCCCTGTTTTTACTGACAAAACGCACATTTGAGAGGGCAATGTCATAAGCCATGCCCCTGCCGTCGTTCCACCTTTTCCAGTCAAACACCGGGCTTTTCTTCCATCTTTTCACAATAGGCGCGGTATCGGGATTTTTCTCCATCAGGCTCTGCCTCATCCATATCTCTATGGAAGTGCCTCCCCACGCGCTCATTATGAGCCCTACGGGAACACCCGTCTCCTTTTGCATCCTCTTCCCGAAAAAATACGCTATGGCCGAGAAATCAGCCGCGTTTTCAGCGGTGCATTTTTTCCATGAGCCCGCCGGGTTTTCAAGCGGCTTAGGCGACGGTATCTGCGCCTGCTTAAAGAGCCTTACCCTGTCATTGTCCCTGAATTTTTTCAGTTCCTTCGCGCCGTCATCTGTGTTTTTCACCAGCCATTCCATGTTTGACTGGCCCGAGCAGAACCAGACGTCGCCCACAAGGACGTCCTTTAAGGTGATTTTTTCCTTGCCGCTCATGACCGCCAATACATGCGGCCCGCCCGCTTCAAGATGTTCCAGCACCGCGGTCCATTTGCCGTCCCTGCCTGCGCGCGCCTTTGCCTTGCGGCCCGCGATTTCAACGCCGACCTCGCTGCCCGGCGCCGCAGTCCCGTACACTTCAACCGCCATTCCCCTTTGCAGGACCATATTATCCGTAAAAACAGGGTTTAAGGCAAGCTTTCCCGAGGCCATCACAAACCCGGCAGCAGGCAATACAAGCAAAGCTGTAATAGCGATGATTTTAGGCATATACTTTTTCACCTCTCCTGTTGGATCGCAACACCGGATTCGTTTTCCGTAATTTTAACCCGGTTCTCATTTCCTTCCGACGCTTATCTCAGTGGCAGCGGCGAATCCGCCCTTTGCCGCGACGGCCTCAAGCCTTATATACCTTGCCTCAACCGGCCCGAACACAGCCTGCTTCACTGATGAGTCAGCCGGCCATTTTCCTGAGACGACTTTCTTGAATTCCTTGCCGTCAACGCTAGAGTATATGTTATAGGAAGTTATGGCCCCCTCGTCCGTGGGCCTGGCGGTTACAACATACTTTGGCACATATCCGATAAAGCCTATGTCCTCGTATGTCTTTCCGAGGTCTATCGTTATTGACTGTGGCAGTTTTTTCGCGCTTTCCCAGACAGAATAAAAATGCGCGTCATTGATGGCGTCTACGGCAAGGGCGGCATTGCCGCTTGTGGCCTCGGCGCCGGCCGGCACCACGGGCCTCTCGTTTTGCGGCGGCTGCTTCGGAAGCGGCGGCCTTTTCATGTTTGGCTTCCACAGTTTTCCGGCATCAGCCAGCCTTTTTACTATCTTTTCGTCAAGCAGGCCCTGCCTGTTCGGCGGGCAGTTGAGTATGAAAACCGTATATCGTTCCTCAAGCGGCACCAGGTGCCCGTTTACCAGGGAATCCACGCTCATGGGCTCGTCTGTTTCCGTTTCCCTGCCCCAGAACCAGTCATTGCCGTTTATAATCTTCTGGCCCTGCGCTGACGCGAGCTTGTTCCCCTTTGGCGCGAACACTCCCTTTGGCTCCTCAAACACCACAAGGTCATTGTTGTAAAAACCCTGCAGGTGGTTATGGTCCATGATAAGGCAGTTGGGCTGCAGCGCCTTCACAAAAGCCCTTATCCTGTCATAAGGCATGGCCTTATGCCCCATTTTCCAGGACCAGCCGTCAAGCACAAGCACCGGTATGGGCCCGTAATTTGTAAGGAGCTCCCTAAGCTGGTTTTCCACATAGACTATGTCTGCTTCGCTCACAGGCCTGTTGCCTATGCCTTTGGTATTGTCCCATACCGAATAATATAGCCCGGGCAGCAGGCCCCTGGCCCTGAAAGCGTCAACATATTCCCTTACCACGTCCCCTTTTCCGCCGCGCCACGGTATGCTTTTTACCGAGAAGTCGTCTGTTTCAGTCGGCCACAAGGCGAAACCGTCATGGTGTTTTGTCGTAAGGACGCCGAACTTCATGCCTGCGGCAAGAGCCGCGTCAGCCCACTGTTTGCAGTCAAGTTTTTCAGGGTTGAATTTGCTTATGTCCAGGTTTTTCTGCGACCATGTGCCTGTGTATGTAAGTATGCCGAAATGAATGAACATGCCGTAACGAAGCTCCACAAAGTCCCTCTGGTTTTCCTCAAGCGTCTTAACCGGCACGGCCTTTATCGCTTCAAGGGACGCTTTATTGTCCGGTTTTGGAGATGCGCACGCCGCGATTACGGCTGCCAGCGCGGCAATGGCCGTTATTATCGCCCAGTTCATCTTCATTATTTCCTCCTTTTCATCCTTGCTTTTGTCAGCCCGCGTTCTTAATCAGGATTGTGACCTTCGTGCCTTCGCCTTCCCTGCTTTCAACAGATATGTCACCGCCGTGTATTTCCCTTATTATCCTGTATGCAATTGCAAGGCCAAGGCCCGTGCCTTCCTTCCTTCCCGTGAAAAACGGCTGAAAAATCCTTCCTAAAAGTTCCGCAGGTATTCCCTTGCCGTTGTCTCTTACAGTTACGGAAAAGCCTTTTTCAGCGGGCTCAACAGCCACAATAATTTCCTTCTTTTCCTTGTCCATTGCCTGGTAAGCGTTCATTATAATATTAAACAGCGCTTTTTTCAACAGGTACACGTCTACCTGTGCCTTTATTTCCTCTGCCGGCTTTTCATACAGCACAGCCTGTTTTACCCCAGCCGGAAGCTCGTCAATTGTCTCAGAACACAAAAGCCCGGCGTCAACCATGGAAAATTCGGGTTTAAACTGCTTTGTATAGTCAAGGAAATTGTTCAGGAAAGACGACATTTTCATGGCATTCACGTAAATGTCAGCCCCGTATTTCCTTATCTTGTCATCCGCTGTTTTTTCCATTATGAGTTCAGCGTAACCTGAAAGCGTTGCCAGCGAGTTCCTTATCTCATGGGCCACGCCTGCTGAAAACTCGCCCACTGCCGCCATCTTTTCCTTTTCCCTTATGTATTCAACAAGCTCCTTTTCCATGCTCTCAAGCGTCAGCGCAAGGACGCGTATTTCCTCCTCGCCTCCCGCCTTTATACCGCTGTTAAACTCCCTCCTTCCTATCGCCTCTGCCTTCTGCTTCAGCCTCCTGATTGACCTTGTCACGCCGGATGTTATGAAAAACGAGACCAAAAGCGCGAGCGCAAGCGCCATAATGCCCGCGACAGCCAGCGAAACGCGGTAACGGTTCAGGTACTTTTCATACATTACGCTCGCCTCAACGGCGAGAACGCCGCCACTGATGGGAATATATACGGACTTGTAATACCTGTTCATGGCTCCCCTGTAAAGAGGCGATGCCGCCGGCTTGCCGGACAATGCCCGCGAAATTTCGTACGAGTCAAGCTTCATGTAAAAATCGCTCTCAAGGGAAAGGAGCGGCTTTGAGTCCTTTGATATCAGCGCGATGTTGCTTACTCCCGACGCTTTCCTGAGCGACGCTAGTTTTTCCTCATAAGAGGAGTATATGCCGCCCTTAAGCCCCAGGTAAGCAAGGTCAGAAGCGTTTATGTTCTCCTTTATAAGGCCCGCGGCCATGAACAGCCTGCCTTCCATTTCCTTTTCAAGGTCCGCCCTTATCATAAGGTAAGTGGCAAACCCGAAAACGCACACTATTGCAGCCGTTGATAAGGCGAAATAAATGAATACCTTTGCCGCGAGAGTTTTTATTTTCATGTCAGGCCCCGCCCTTCTTCAGCTTTTTGATTATGTTTTCTTTCTGCCTTTTGCTTAGGAAATCCGCCCTTTCGCTGTTTTCCTCAATTGCCGCAAGCAGTTCCGCCGTATCGCCGAATTCCGAGTAAATCCTGTATATTGTCTTTTCGCCGAGGAAACTTATGCCGTCAAAAACCGATTCTTTCATTTTCTTGTTTGCAAGAAGCGTCTGGTACGAGAGGGCGAACCTGTGCGCCTCGTCTCGCACGCGCATTAAAAGATGTCTCGCGCCCGCGCTTAGCGGGACAGGCCTGTTCTTACCCGGCTTGTACGCCTGCTCCTCCCTTTTTGCCAGGCCTATCAGCTCCGCGTCCTCAACACCCACCATGTCCAGCGCCTCTTTCGCGGCGTTTACCTGTCCTATGCCGCCGTCTATAAGTATCAGGTCGGGAAATTCCGCTTCTTCCTTGAGCATCCTTCCGTAGCGCCTCATCACAACTTCACGAACCGAGTCAAAATCATCTATCTTTTTGACTGTCTTTATCCTGTAGCGCCTGTAGCCCTGCCTGTCAGGCTCAGCGTCCCTGAACACCACGCATGACGCCACGGTATTCTCGCCGTGAAGGTGTGAAATGTCAATGCAGTCTATGACAGAAGGCGGCTTCCTCATGTTTAAATTCTCCTGAAGCAGCCTTATCTGCTCCGCGTATTTTTCCCCGGCTTTTCGCATGCGCTCCTTTACGGCCTCAACCTGGCGTATTCTCTCGTCTATGTTTAAAAGCGCCATTTTCAGCAGGTTATCGCGCTTCTTTAAGGCTGTTTTCACTCCCTTTTCCCTGAAAATCTCGGCGGCCACTGCAGCGTCGGTTTTTTCCGCAGGAAGTATGATTTCAGCCGGGTATGATATGGCCCTGCCGTAATACTGCGAAAGGTAAAGCTCAAACGCGCCTTCCTGTTCGGCCGTATCCGAAAAAACGTCGATTTTCCTGCTTATCAGCCTTCCTGACCTGATTGAAAGCACGCAGAAATAGTAGGACGAATCCCTGTAAACGTAATTTACCGCGTCCATATTCTTGTCCTCGCTGTCCACGACTTTTTGTTCGGTCATTATGCCTTCCACGGCCTTTATCGCGTCCCTGGCCTCTGCCGCGTTTTCATAAAGCCTTTTTTCCGAAAACAGGTCCATTTCAACTTTCAGGTTTTCCAAAATTTTTTTATAATTTCCGTTTAAAAAGCTCCTGACTTCCTTTATTGAGCTGTTATAGGCTTCCTCTGACACCAGCCGGGTGCACGGCGCAGAACAAAACCCGGTGTCATAATAAATGCAAGGCCTCTTCAGGGGTTTTTCATCAAACTTATACAAGCACTGCCTAACCTTAAACGCCCTGTAAATGAGTTTCAGCACCTTTTTCGCGTCATTGGCAAAATACGGGCCGAAATATACGGCGTTCTTTTCCCTTGTCTGCCGTGTCAGGTAAACACCAGGGTATTTTTCAGCTGTGATTTTAATGAACGGGAATGACTTGTCGTCCTTCAACAGTATATTGTAATAGGGCTTGTGCTGTTTTACGAGCGACGCCTCCAGGAGGAAGGCCTCTATCTCGGTCCGGGTTACTATATAGTCCAGGTCAGCTATTTTAGGCACGAGCTTTTCTGTCTTTATGTCCTTTTTGCCGGCGTTAAAATACGAGCGCACCCTGTTTTTCAGGGACTTGGCCTTTCCGATATATATTATCTTCCCTGACGCGTCCTTATAAATGTAAACGCCCGGCTTTTCCGGAAGGTTATCAAGCTTTATTTTGTCCATTTTTTCCTACCTCTTATAATATGCTTTAAACAATTATATCCAATTATGTCCGATTATGTCCATT
>CAYNMZ010000021.1:0-19129 GCA_964398505.1 uncultured Spirochaetia bacterium | reverse complement strand
GCGCCGCTCCAGGGCGTAAAATACCTGGAACGCGTAAAGGTGACGGACGCGTCTTCCATAATAAAGGCCAAGAAGGCGATAAAGAAGGCTTTTATAAACCAGATAACCAATGTGGGGTTTTCCATGATAGAGGTGCTGTCCTCGTGCCCCGCAAACTGGCGCATGGAGCCCGTGGCGGCCAACAAGATGATAGATGAGATGATTTCCGAGTATTATAAGATCGGTGTAGTGAAGGATAACGCGTAAAAGTCTCGCAAAGGAGGCGTGTCTTGGACGAACGTATAATAGTGGCAGGCAGCGGGGGCCAGGGAGTGCTGACCCTGGGTGTTTTTTTAGCCCGCATCGGCGTGCATGAGGGCCGGACAGTTACATGGCTGCCGACATACGGGGCTGAGAAGAGGGGCGGGTTTTCTTTCTGCTATGCCTGCGTATCTGACAGTTTTGTGTATTCGCCCGTGGTTGACACTCCCACCGCTTTCATCGCATTTGACAACCGCGCTTATGAGATGTACAGGAACAAGGTCACGGAAAAGACCCTTGTGGTTGAGAACTCATCGCTCGTGCAGGGCGGCCGCGACGCGGGCAGGAGGGTATCAATACCCGCGGCTGAGATATCGAACGGGATGAAGTTCATAAGGGGCATGAATATCCTTCTCGCCGGGGCTTTTATAGAGTCTTCGGGCATATTCAGGCACGAAAGCGCGTACGACGTAATGGAAGAGATGCTGAAAGGAAGGAATGCCGAAATAATAGAGAAAAATTTCATAGCCTACGGCATGGGCGTCAAATACGTTAAGGACAGGAGCGTCCTGGCGAACATAAACGAGGGGATAAAATCGGTCAAGGAGATGTTCGCAAAATGGAAGAAATAAGGCGGGCCAAGACAGGGGACGCGGCGCGTATTCAGGAAATAATTAAAAAATACGCAAAAGACGCCGACCTGCTTGTCAGGCCGCTCGCGGACATATATTCCCACATAAGGGATTATTTTGTGGCCGTGACAGGCAAAAAAGTGGAAGGCGTGATTTCCCTGCACGTTTACTGGGAGGATTTGGCCGAGATACGCTCTTTTGTCCTGGAAAAAAAGCTGCGCGGCACGGGCTCGGGCAAAAAGCTGCTTGATGCCGCCTTGACTGAAGCGCGGGAGCTGGGGATAAAGCGGGTTTTTGCGCTGACAAAAAT
Organism: uncultured Spirochaetia bacterium; assembly: GCA_964398505.1. Classification (GTDB taxonomy): domain Bacteria; phylum Oederibacteriota; class PGYV01; order PGYV01; family CAYNMZ01; genus CAYNMZ01. The sequence goes on along the minus strand of CAYNMZ010000021.1, from coordinate 17,947 downwards.
ACCGGATTATTTCAGGAAACACGGCTTTAAGGACATTGACAAAAAGGAGCTTCCGCAGAAGATATGGAAGGATTGTTTTAACTGCCCGAAGTTCCCGGATTGCGACGAACACGGGGTTTTCCTGGATATAAAGGGAAGCGACAAGGCGAAAAGGCAAAGGTGACATGAAGGAAAAGAAAAAGGACCTGACAGTAGGTTTTGAGGTTGTAATCAGAGAGGAAGAAGGCAAGTTCATAGGCGAAGTGAAAGAACTGCCCGGGCTTATAGTAAGCGGCGCGAACCAGGGCGAGGTTTTTAAAAATATAAAGGCCGCCATACCGCTTTACCTGCGTTATGTGCCGAAGGAATCATTCATCCCCGTATACGAGGGCGGCGGCACGCCAATCATATATGACTTTGAGGAATTTAACGGCCATATGTACGCGTCGACGAACAAGGACTCGGTGATACGCACGGTGACCGGCGACATAGGCTCGTGGGAGACAATCAGCATAGCGAATATCTTCTCGCCTTATTTTAACCCGCCCGTGGGCCAGACAAAAAGCTTTGATTCCGAGGACCTCGGGGACTATACGCCCCAGGTTTACTGCCTGAAGGCCTTTACCGACCTTGGCACGCCCAAGCTTTTCTGCGGCACCAACGCGAATGGCGGGATTTACGAGACGCTGGACGGAAAGAACTGGAGCCTTTCCTTTAACAGCGGCGAGGCGAGGGTTCACTGCCTGGAAGGGTTTAAGGGCAGGCTTTTCGCCGGAACTTCCACGGAAGGCAAGATATACGCTTACAACGGCACGCACTGGGTGATATCCCTAAACACTCCGGAACTGGCCATAACCTGTTTCGGGCTTTTCAGGGACTACCTTTACGCAGGGACGTACCCTAACGGCGTGATATACCGGACATCTGACGGCATCAACTGGCAGAAGGTTTTTGACACAAACCAGAGTTTTGTGAACGATTTCTGCGTGTTCAAGAACAGGCTTTACTGCGCCACGTCAAAGGCGACGGGCGGCCTGATATTTATGTCCGAGGACGGGACAAATTGGGTGGAGAACTTTTTCTCCGAAAGGGACGTGAACTTTTTCAAATTCGCTGTTTTTTCAAGCGGCCTTTATGTCGGAAGCGGTGATGCGGGAAGGATATACAAGTCAATTGACGGTAAAAAATGGGATATGGCTTTCCAGACGGACGAAGAGGACATAAGGGCGCTGAAACTTTTCAACGGTTATTTGTATTTCGGCTCCTCGCCAAAGGGCAGGGTTTTCAGGACCACGGTCTCAAACACTCCGCCACCCAGAGCTTTTGATGTGTCTGTGTCTGAAATAACTTCACACAGCGCGGCTGTGACATGGGTTACGGACCGCGAGGCCATGACTATATTGGAATTCGGCACTGACGAGAATTACGGAAGCAACATAACCAATGAGCAAAAGACCACAAAGCACAGGATAACGTTAAACAACCTGAAGGCAATGACGAAATACCATTTTAGGATACTGACTTACGCGGACAAGGGGAGTTTTTCGGGCGTGGCAGAGGATTTTTCCTTTACCACAACAGCCGCTGTGACGCCCGTAATTTCATCCAGAAGCCATCCTGATCAGGATAAATGGTACAATTCAAGCGACGTTGAAATTTACTGGGGCATGCATCCAGAGATAAAAACTTACCTTTATACAGTTGACCGGAACCCTGATACCGTGCCTGATCCTGCCAAGTGCGGCAGCAGTGTCAATGAGGGGGTTGCCATAAAGGATTTGGAGGACGGGATTTGGTACGCGCATGTAATGATAGAGGATAAGGCGGGAAACGTGAGCCCGAGCGTATCGCACTTCAGGTTCAATATTGACACTGAGGCGCTGCCGCCGGAGGTAACTTCCGCCACGCATTCTGATCCTGACAAGTGGTACAACAACAATATGCCCGTGTTAAGGTGGAACCAGCCTGCTGACCTTTCCGGAATAGCCGGATATTATTATATTATAGATGACGCGCAGACAACCGTGCCAAATGAGAAGACCGGCACTTTTACGGAAGACAATACGGTAAAGACAAAACCACTTGAGGATGGCGTTAAGTATTTTCACATTGTCTCAAAAGACAAGGCAGGAAATGTCGGCACAAAGGCGTCGCATTTCAGGCTAAATATAGATACCCAGGTACACCCGCCGATGTTGTCGTCCTCTACGCATCCGGACGAGGTTTCCTGGTACAACTCAAAGTCTGTTTCCCTGCATCTCGCCAAGCCGCATGATTTATCGGGCGTGGAGGGGTTCTTTTATTCGGTTGACACGAAACCTGCCACAGAACCGCAGGAGTCTGACTGGATATATACTGCTTCTTCCGAAATCACGCTGCAGGACAGGCCTGACGGCACCTGGTATATACACGTGAAGTCAAAAGACGCCGCGGGAAACATATCAAAAGGGACCTCGCATTTTAGGTTCAACATAGATACCGTGGCTTTGCCGCCTAACATATCGTCAGCCACGCATCCTGACCCGCAGAAATGGTATAACTCAAAAAAGGCGCAGTTCAAGATAAGCCCGCCTGAGGATATGTCAGGAGTCTTTGGTTACCTGTATGTGGTTGATGAAAATGAAAAGGCGGTTCCGGATGAAAACGCGTCCTGGACGGACAAGGACACTATATTCACCGGCGACCTTCACGACGGGACATGGTACCTTCATGTTGTCACGAAGGACAAGGCGGGCAATATAGGTAAAAACGCCTCTCATTACAGGATTAATATTGACACCATGGCGAAACCGCCTTTGGTTTACTCAAAAACGCACAGCGACCAGGAATCGTGGTACAGCAATTCCATACCCGAAATGCACTGGGATACCCCGGAGGACCTGTCGGGAATAGAAGGTTATTATTATTGTTTTGACCAGAAGCACAATACAGTGCCGGCCAGAGAGACGGGCGAGTGGACCACCGCCAACCAGGTTACCCTTCCGCAGCTTCAGGACGGCATTTGGTATTTTCATATAATCTCAAAGGACAACGCGGGAAACACCGGTTGGGAAGCCTCGCATTACAGAATAAAGATAGATACCCTTGTTGAACAGCCGAAAATCGTTTCTTCCACTCACCCGGAGGAGTCAAGGTGGTATTCCTCGCCCACGGTCAAGCTTTCGTGGACAGTGCCGCAGGACTTGTCAAAAATAAAGTGCTTTCATTACGTGTTTTCAAAGGAGAAATATCTGAAAATACCTGTTGAAGCGGCACAAAAGACAGACAAGCGCGAAATAGAGATAAATATTCAGGAGGAAGGGACATATTATTTCCATATAATAGCCGAGGATAATGCCGGAAATATAGGGGATGAACCCGCTATTTTTGCCGTAAATGTGGACTTAAGGGCCGACCCGCCTGACATATCATCGCCGACGCACCCGAACCCTGAGAGGCATTACGCTGAAGCTCACCCTGTATTCAACGTGGACAAGGTTGACGACCTTTCGGGAGTTGACGGGTTTTATTATAAGGTGGACAGGTTCTATGACACGATGCCGGACAAGAAGGGCGGAAAGTTTACGCGAGACACTTCCATAAGGATAAGCGAACCGCTTGAAGACGGAGACTGGTATTTCCACATAGTTTTAAAAGATAAGGCGGGCAATATAGGCACGGAAGCGGCGCATTATAAATTTAGGATAGAGACCAATCCGCCGGAAGTATCAATCAAGGAACTGCCGAAATTCGTAAGGACAGAGTCTTTTGAGGTTGAGTGGTCCGGCGAGGACAGGGAATCGGGCATTTTCTGCTTTACCGTGGAATACAAGGAGGGCGAAAAGGGAAAGTGGAAAACATGGCTCAAGGAAACAAAGGCAAGGAGCGCGGTTTTCAAGGGTGAGGACGGGATAACTTACTATTTCAGGATAAAGGCAAGGGATAACGCCGGAAACTGGAGCGATTTCCTTGAGATAGACTCAATGAGAACAACTGTTGACATATCGCCGCCCTCAATGGTTACGCAGATAGTCGCGAAGCCTGTAAAGGACGGCAAAATAATGCTGGAGTGGAGCCGTTCGGCAGACTCAATATCCGGCCTTGATTATTACAGGGTTTACAGGTCGGCTGTCCCCGGACAGATCGGCATGCAGATTTGCGATGACGGCGCGGTAAAGGAAACCAAATATATTGACGAATCAAGGGAAATTGAGGACGGTATAATTTACTATTACACGGTCAGGCCGGTGGACTGCGTGGGCAATGAAAGGGAAAGCGGCAACAAGCAGGTACTGGCAATCTGCGACAGGTTTGCCATGCCGCCGATTGTAAGGTCAATTACACATCCAATGCAGGACGCATGGTATAACAACAGGAACCTAAAGTTAACATGGGAAACACCACAGGACGCGACAAGGATAACCGGTTATTACTATGTTTTTGACCAGGTTCCTGGCACAAAACCCGACTCCAAGATAGGCACTTGGCTGGTGGACAATGAGATAGATTTTAACAATGTCGCTGATGGGACATGGTATTTCCATATTGTTTCAAAAGATGAAGCGGGTAACATGTCCGAGGAATCGTGCCATTACCAGGTTAATATTGACACCACAAAGCCGAAACCCCCTGTGATTTCCTCAATAACTCATCAGGATTTCAATCAGTGGTATAACAGCAACACGCCTTCTTTCTCCTGGACAACACCCGCTGACCCGGCCGGCATAGAAGGTTATTACTATATATTCAACCAGATAAAGGATACTGTGCCTGATACGGCAACATCCAGCTGGACAAAAGGGACAATGGCCTCTTTTGTTGACGTGCCTGACGGCGTATGGTACATACATGTAATAGCGAAGGACAATGCAGGAAATGTCTCGGACGAGGCCGCGCATTTCCAGGTAAATGTGGCCATGACACCGCCGCCGCCGCAGGTATTCTCGTCAACACACCAGGACCAGACGCGCTGGTACAGGGAAAGGACCGTAAAACTGCAGTGGAAAGCGGTTGATTATGTTAACGAGATAATAGGCTTTTATTTTGCCCTGGACAACCAGGAGAACACGGTGCCGGGCCCGAAGCACAGCAAGACAATGGATACTTCCATGAGCATTCCGAACTTAAACGACGGGATTTGGTATTTCCACATGGTCTCGGTTGACAAGGAAGGTGTAATAGGAAAAACTGCGGCACATTTCAGAATTAAGATAAAGACAAAGGTTTCCATAAAGGGAACTGTCACACAGTCAAACGGAATAATGCCTCAGCCCGGGGCCACTGTTGAGGTCATGAAAGAGGATGGCACGACCCTTGGCATAGGCATTTCGGACAAAAACGGCAACTTTGAGGTTGAAAACCTGCCGGTCGGCAAGGTAAAGATAAAGGTGCTGGCAAAGGGGCTCCCGCCGCAGATGATTTATGATATAGAACTTAGGTCGGACGAACCTGAAAGGCTAATGAACATATCTACCGAGATTTTTGCGATATATGAACCGGCTTCCGAAAAGGTCATATTCAGCTATTATATTCCGGAAGACGGGATGGTGACGATAAAGATTTACAATGAAGCTGGCAGGATACTGAACACAATAGAGGAGAAAAAGAAAGGCAAAATATACAACAGCTCCGTGTGGAACGCCGCGGGAAACGATGACGGCATTTATTTGTACCAGATAACAGCAAAGGGCGAAGTTTCCAACAAGATAACCAGGTACGGAATCAGGAAGATAAGGAAAGGCAGCTGAAAATTTAAAACCTAAATTTGGCATTTTAAAATCATAAATCATAAATTAGCATTTTCGGAGGACTGATATGAGGATTTGCAAGGCGTGCGGAGCGGAAAACCGGGATGAGGCAAAATTTTGCAGGGGCTGCGGCTCTCCTCTGCCGCAGGTTAAGGCGCCGGCCCGTGACTTAAAGAAAGAACAGGAAGTGAAAAGATTCTGGTCTATGTTCATGGCAGGCGTCCTGGCGTTCATTGTGATTGCTTTGTTGACCAAGGGCAAGCTTGACGAGATAAATAAAAAAAATACCGTGACAAAATATGCTTCCTTGTATGAAAAGGCCGATGACATGGCCTTTGGGACGGTTAAACCGGCGTCTTTTTTCCTGCAGTCCCTGTTTTGGAATATGAATACAGCGGAAATCAAGGCTGTTTACCCATACGCGACTGAGTCAAAGGATCCGGATTTTGAATCCTCAATGACAGTGTTGCAGGGCGAATACAAGGTGCCGGTGCCTCACGCTGATTTCATGAGCCTTGGAATATACAACGGCAAGCTTTATGCTGTAAAATTTGAGTTTGGCGCGCAAGAGGTGTTTGAGGCGCAACAGGTTAAAATTCCAAATAAGGACGAGATAATGTACGGCAGGTTTAAAGGGCTTTATTCAGTATTTAACAGGCTTTATGGAAAGCCGGCTTTTGAAAAAAATGAAGCTAAAAAAGTCGCGGTTTTGGACGCCATAAAAATGGTAAAATCCGGCAGGACAAAATCAGGCGCGCCGAGCAATGTGTATGTGTACTGGGATGTGGGGGACACGAGAGTCGAGCTGGTGTTTTTTGGCACAGGCAAAAAGGTGCACTTGACTGTCAGGTTCCTTTACATGCCGGTGTGGAAAATAGCCGGCCAATAAGGCGGTATTGAAGGATGTTTGGGCTAAAAAGTTATGGCCGTGAAACGGCGGTAAGGCTGTCGTGGGTATTGTTCGTTGCCGCGGCGGTTATTATTCCTCTTGCGTATTCAGGAAAATCACAAAATTTTATCCAGGTAAAGGAACTCGTTTTTTGTCTTTTTGTTTTTCTCTTATTGTCGGTTATGGTTTCATTTCGCGAAGTCGAGCTGAAAAAGACCGTAATACTGTCGCTGGCAATTCCTGCGTGGATGTCTATATCTGCGGCTGTTAACGGTTCTCTCGCTGTCTCGCTGCCTGCGATAAGCATTGCCTTGTGTAATACGGCGCTTTTTATGGTTGTGTCATCGGAAAACTTCGGCTTGAAACAGCCGGAAAAAATCCTGGCTTTATCGGCGGTTCCTGTTGTCGTAACGGGCTTGTTCCAGGCGCTGTTCCCGGGAGAATTCGCTGCGTTTCTTGTTTTTGGCCGAAGGATACCGTCTACGCTGGGTAACCCGAATTTTTTCGGCGCCTACCTTGCTGCAATATTGCCGGTTACTTTTGTGGCGGCTGCGAAAAGCCGCGGCTGCAGAAATTTTTTCGCTGCTTTTGGTATCGCGTCAATTGTATGTGTTTTCCTGACCGGCTCAAAGGCCGCATTAGCCGGGAGTTTTGTCGGATTATCGTGGGTTTTTATAAAATTTGTCCTTAAACGTGATGATTCAAAAAAAATAATGGTATTTATATTTTGCGTTGTCAGCGCTGCTGTTATGGCGTTCGCGGCAATCGCGGGCTCTGCGGCTTCGGAAAAGGGCCGCGCCGAATGGAACAAGTCACAGTCGGAATTTTTCAGGGCGCAAACATGGAAATCAACACTTTCCATGATAATTGAACGGCCGATTTTTGGAAGCGGACCCGGAACTTTCTCGCAGGTTTATCCTGCTTACCGCAGCAAAAAAATTGCTCTTTGGAGCACGGAACACAGCTATGAAACCGCTTATCCCGAGAACATCCTTTTACAGGCCGCGGCGGAGCTTGGGTTTACAGGATTAGGTTTGTTTATCCTCGTTTTTGCGGTCTTTTTGAGACGCGCAACGGATTACGGGGGCTTCATGGCGGGGTTTCTGTCATTGGTCTGCGTGAATATGGCAGGTGTTGATGTAAATTACGTAACTTCTTCATTTATGATGGCTGCTCTGGCAGGGCTTGCTTTAAGGCAGGGCAATGACAAGCGCCTGATGAATGGCAGGTTACTGTTTGCGGCTTTGGCGTTCTTAGCCGCGGCCTCCGCAGTTTACGCTGCGCAAAGGCATGCCTCAAACTTGCTTTTAAAGCAGGCCGTATATTACTCGAAAAAACAGGCATGGAAGGACGCCATAAACTGTTATGAGATGGCTTTAGATAAGGATACAGCAAACCTTGAGGCCAGGTATTTCCTCGCTGCTTCGTATTTTGACTCAGGTATTTCATATGAAAAGTCTATGGCAAATTTTATGCTCCTGAAAAAAGCAGCTCCACACTACGTGCTTTCGGATTATTATACCGGGCGTATATACGAAGCCGCGGGAAATACGACTTCAGCCGCAATTTCGTATGAAAAAATGCTTTCAGTGGATCCTTATTTTGTGCCTTCTGTCGTTGCCCTGTCACGCATATATGCTTCAACAAGGGAAGGCGCCGGAAAGGCGGAAAGATTAATATTGAAAGCTATGGAAAAGTACCCGGATGAGGCTTCGCTGTATGGCGTTAGTGGAAACGTTTATTTTATGGCCGGCAGGTTTGAGGATGCTGTCAGGTCTTTCAAAAAAGCTGTTGATTTAAGGGAAGATAAAGATTATTATTATAACTTAGGTTGTGCCTATATGGCAATTAAGGACATGAAAAATTCGGTTTTTTACCTTGAAAAAGCCCTTAAAATTGATCCCAAAGACGGGAAAGTGAGGGAAATGTTGCGAAAACTTAAGGCGGGAAACTGAAAGTTGAAAAAGCAAGAATAAATAACGGAGGACTTGGATTGAAAAACATAGCGGTTTTTGCTTCAGGGAACGGGACAAACCTGCAGGCATTGATTGACGCGATTGAAAACGGAAAAATAAAAAATGGCAGGATAAAGGTTGTTTTTTCAAATAAAAAAGACGCTTTCGCGCTGGAACGGGCAAGGAAACATGGCATAGAGGCGCTGTATATGGATGCTAAATCCGCGGGCACAAGGGAGGATTTTGACAGGCTGCTTGCCGAAGAAATGAATAAAAGGTGTATTGACCTCATATGTCTCGCGGGATACATGAAGATACTTACCCGGAATTTTATTGATGCATTTAAGGGAAAGATAATGAATGTACACCCATCGCTCCTGCCGTCATTCGGCGGCGAGGGCATGCACGGCTTAAATGTTCACAAAGCGGTAATCGGGTATGGAGCCAAAATGTCGGGTTGTACTGTACATTTTGTTGACTATGGAACGGACACAGGCCCCATTATTGTGCAGGAGTGTGTTGCCGTGGATGACGATGATACGCCTGAAACGCTGCAACAAAAAATACTGCCTTATGAATACTCGGCGTATACCCGGGCTGTGGCGCTTTTTTGCGCCGGTAAACTTGCTGTTGAAGGCAGGAAAGTCAGGGTTAAAAAATAATGTTCTGCCCCGAGTGCCTGTATGAGTATGAAAAAGACATAAAAAAATGCCCTGACTGCGGGGTTGACCTCGTGAAAGAACTTCCTGACGAGGACGAAGGCACGATGCCGGATATTGAGACCGCAGAATTGACCCAGGTTGAGGACGAAATTGAGGCGGGGATAATAAGGGGTATGCTTGAGGAGGCCGGAATTTTTAGTTTCCTCAAAGTCAACGTGTTGCTTAATACAAACCTGATTATGGGCGGTATTTTTGGCAGGCGTAAATTCGGGTCGGTCATAATAAACAAGGAAGATATGGAAAAGGCGAAAGCTGTCCTGGATGATTTCAAGAAAAGCAGATAAATCCAGATGCTGCAAATATGGAGGTTTTTATGCTAAAGGTAAAAAGAGCGCTGATAAGTGTGTCGGATAAGGAAGGTGTTGTTGATTTTGCTAAGGAACTTGCGGCGATGGACGTTGAAATAATATCCACCGGCGGAACAAAGAAGGCTTTCAAGGACGCGGGGCTTGACGTGCTTGACATATCGGATGTTACCGGCTTTCCGGAAATGCTGGACGGAAGGGTAAAGACGCTTCATCCCAAGGTGCACGGCGGACTGCTGGCATTGAGGGAGAACAGGGAACACATGGAAACAATTCAAAAGCACGGCATTAAGCCCATAGACATGGTAGTCATAAACCTATATCCTTTTAAGCAGGTGATCAAAAAGCCGGGCATTTCCCTTGAGGACGTGATCGAGAACATAGACATAGGAGGGCCTTCCATGATACGCTCTGCAGCCAAGAATGCGCAGTCGGTAGCGGTGCTTACTGACAAGTCAGACTATAAAAAGGTAATGGATGAGATGAAAGCGGGCGGCATATCTCCTGAGACGCTTAATTACCTGAGGGTTAAGGCATATAAGGCCACGGCTGACTACGACGCATACATTTCAAACTACCTTGAGGAAAGGATACTTAAGGCCGGCGGGATATCCGACAGGGTGATAATTTCCGCGGATAAGAAACAGGGAATGCGTTACGGCGAGAACCCGCACCAGAAAGCGGCTTTTTATGTGTTCCCGGATTTTCCGGAGACCGGCCCTGGAAACTGCGAGCAGCTTCACGGCAAGGAACTTTCGTTCAACAATATTTATGACATGGACGCGGCGCTGAACATTGTGAAAGCCTTTGACGAGCCAGCGGCAGTAATAATCAAGCACGCTAATCCGTGCGGGGTGGCTGTTTCCGGCGATATCACTGACGCTTATGTCAAGGCGTATGAGGCCGATCCCTTGTCGGCCTACGGGGGAATATGCGCGTTAAATCGCAAATGTACAAGAGGGATCGCTGAAAAAGTGGAAAAGATGTTCATGGAAGTTATAATTGCCCCGGATTTTGAAGCTGAGGCTTTGGCTATACTTAAAACAAAGAAAAATATTAGGATAATGAAATGTGGTGAACTGAAGAAGTCGCAAGGCGCGGGGATACAATTCATGGATATCAGGAAAGTCACCGGGGGGCTTCTTATCCAGGAGGCTGATACAAAGGAATTGGACAAGTCCGAAATAAAGGTCGTGACTAAAAAGCAGCCTGACGAGTCACTGTCAAAAGACATGGAATTTGCCTGGAAAGTATGCAAGTTTGTCAAGTCCAATGCGATAGTTATAGCGAAGGACGGAGTGGCAGTAGGCATAGGGCCGGGGCAGACAAATAGAGTAGGGGCAATGGCTATTGCCATAAAGAACGCGGGAGAAAAGGCCAAAGGAGCTGTGCTGGCTTCGGACGCGTATTTCCCTTTCCGTGACAATGTTGACACCGCGGCCAGGGCCGGAATAGCAGCCATAATACAGCCCGGAGGCTCTGTCAGGGACGCGGAATCAATCGCCGCATGTGACGAATATGGAATAGCTATGGTGTTCACGGGAATGAGGCATTTCAGGCACTGAGAAAATCCTGAAGCTTGAACCGATAAAAATGGAGGATAGTCTTGAAAACATTTGAAGACCAGATAACGGAAATAAAGAGGGGAGTTGTGGACATAGTTACTGAGGCTGACCTTTTGAAAAAGCTGAAGGGAAACAGGCCGCTCAGGGTTAAGCTTGGAATTGACCCTACGGCGTCAGACATACACCTGGGGCATACCGTGGCGCTTAACAAACTCAGGAAGTTTCAGGATTTAGGGCACAAGGCTGTTTTGATTATCGGAGACTATACGGCAATGGTGGGAGATCCGAGCGGCAGGATGGCGGAGCGGCCGCACCTTGACCGTGCCACGATACTGAAAAATGTTTCCACATACAAGCAGCAGGCATTCAGGATACTTGACAGGCAAAACATAGAGGTCGTGTTTAACGGCGATTGGTTTGGAAAAATGACGTTTGAGGATGTGCTGAAGCTTGCGTCAAAGTTCTCTCTGGCCCAGATGCTAGAGCATGATTATTTCGACAAAAGATACAAGGAGGGCGTGCCGCTTTACCTTCACGAGATGATATACCCTGTAATGCAGGGTTATGACTCTGTGATGGTGAAGGCGGATATTGAGCTGGGCGGCACGGACCAACGTTTTAATGTCATAGCCGGCAGGCACATGCAGAAGGAAAACGGAATGGAACCGCAGGCGGGGTTATTTACTCCCATACTTACCGGGCTTGACGGAAAGAATAAGATGAGCAAGTCGCTGGGAAACTATATAGGCATGAATGACAAACCTGAGGATATGTTCGGAAAGGTAATGTCTATTCCGGACTTTATGATACGGCAATATTTTGAGCTTTTAACTGACGTGCCGCTTGAGGAAATTGACTCCATGGAAAGCGGGATGAAGTCAGGCGCGTTGAACCCCAGGGACGCGAAAATAAAACTGAGCCACGCGATAGTTTCCCGATATTACGGTGAAAAAGAGGCTGATTACGGGAAGGAACACTTTGAGAAGGCGTTCGGCGCAGACAAGAAAATACCCTATGAAGACCACCCCGTAGCGTGGACTTTTGAAAAAGATGAGGTTACGATAGCGGAATTTTTAAGGGGCATCAAGGCTGTATCTTCAAACTCGGAGGCCAGGCAGATAGTTGAGCAGGGCGGTTTTTACATAAATGACAGCAGGATCGAGGATTTTAAGCTTGTCCTGAAAAAGTCAGGAATGCCATTTACTTTCCGCGTCGGCAAGAAAAGGTTCGGTATAGTCAGGTGAGGGGCAGGATACGCTTCTGCCCGAGATGCGGCGGAAGAACGTCAAGACGCCAGGTCATGGGCATAAAAAGGTATATGTGTGACTCCTGTGACGAGGTGTTTTACGATAATCCGCTGTGCGCAGTGGCTGTGATGGCTGTAAAGGACGGCAGGCTCCTATTGGTCAAAAGGGCGGTTGGTCCGGCAAAGGGTTTTTGGGCGCTTCCCGGAGGTTTTATTGAGCAGGGAGAAAGCCCTGAAAAGGCGGGATTAAGGGAATTGAAGGAAGAGACGGGTGTAACTGCGGAATCTGCGAAGATAATATGTGTAAAAACTGAGCACACGGCATTTTTTGGAACGCTAATAATTATCGGGGTAATCGCGGATTGCGTGAAAGGCTGCTTAAAGCCGGGCGACGATGCTTCGGACGCGCGATGGTTTGAAACAAATGAAATGCCGTTTGTAGTGTTCAGGTCCCACAGGGAAATAATAAAAATGTGTGGCGGGCCAGGCTCTCGGTTCAAAAGCGCCAAGGCCATGACGGCAAAACGGAGCAAATGAAAACTTGAGGAAGGAACAGGCATGAGAATAATAGCGGACCTGCACGTGCATACGAAATATTCCAGGGCCACCAGTAAAGACATGGACATAGCCGAGATAGTGAAATGGGCTGATAAAAAAGGAATAGCAATAATTGGCTGCGGGGACTTTCAGCACCCGGGTTATTTCGGGGAACTTAAAAACCGCCTGGAACCGGCGGAGCCGGGCCTTTTTAAGCTCAGGAAATCAAAGGCAAAAGCCAGGGTAATGCTTTCAACCGAGATATCAAACATATACAAGCAGGCGGGCAGGACAAGGAAAATACACACGCTTGTGTTCATGCCTGACATGAAGGCCGCTGAAGTCTTCTCAAAAAAGCTCGCGGAAAAAGGCAATACCGACTATGACGGAAGGCCCATACTGGGTTTTCCCGTGGTGGACCTCCTTAAGATGGCGCTTGACGCATGCCCTGATGCCATGGTGGTCCCGGCTCACGCCTGGACGCCATGGTTCTCCGTGTTCGGCTCAAAATCGGGTTTTGACAGCCTTGAGGAATGTTTCGGCAGGGAAGCCAGACACATAAAAGCCATAGAAACCGGATTATCCTCTGACCCTTCGGCCAACTGGAGGATATCGGCGCTGGACAAGGTCGCCTTCATATCAAATTCAGACGCGCATTCGGCAATGAAAATCGGGAGAGAAGCAAATGTGTTTGACTGCGGGCTTGACTATTACGAGATAAAAAACGCGATTGAGAAAAAGGACAGGAATAAGTTCCTCTATACTATAGAATTCTTTCCTGAGGAGGGTAAGTATCACTATGACGGACACAGGCTTTGCGGAGTAAATTACCACCCGCGGGAATCCATACAGAAAAAAAACCGCTGTCCCGTGTGTTTTAAACCCCTGACATTGGGAGTTCTTCACCGAATAGAGGAATTGGCGGACAGGCCCTGGGATTACGTGCCGCAAGATGCCATACCGCAAAAGCACGTAATACAACTTGAAGAAATAATTGCCGATGCCAAGGGGGTAAAGGCTTCCGGAAAGAAGGTAAGGGAAGAATATGAGAAAATGCTGGCAAGGGGCGGCGCGGAGTTTGAAATACTTCTTGACAGGAGTGTCAAGGAACTGGAAAGCATAACCACGGACAGGAAAATCGTTGAGGGAATAATGCGTATGAGGCGGGGTGAAGTGAATATAGTGCCGGGTTATGACGGCGAATTTGGGAAAATAAGCATTTTTAGGCCTTTTGACAATGTAAACGAAAAGGCCATTAGCCTGCAAATGCGCATGTTTGAGGAATGAGCGTATGAAAAAAACAATAAGGGATCTCGTTCTGCTTTTTGTTGTCCTTCTCGCGGGATATAATTTGCTTCTCAACGTTTACATGCCCCCTTTTATCAGGAGCATGAACAGTGATATCCGCTTCATGTTTGTGTTCTCTGTAATCCCTGACAGAATAACTTTTGTGAATTTTAGTTACGGCAATTTTGATTCCATACTGCTGACCATTGATGTCTATCTTGAGGCCGTGATTAAAAAGGACTACGCGAAATTTGTAAATGGTATAACGGCTACAGGTTTCAGGTACGCGATATTAAAAGGCGAGTTTGTGCCAAAGGAGGAAAAGGGCATGAACCCTGCGCTGGTCATACCTTTTTGCCAGCATTTGAGCGCCCGCTTCGGCCAGATTTCATTTATAGACCTTGACAATGACACTGAATTCAGCGTTACGGGAATAAACGGAAAAAGCGCATATTTTTCAAAGGGGAAAAAGGACGAGGAACATATGGTTTTTGATTTAACGGGCTATATACAGGGAAAAAAACAGGACACTTTAAGGTTAAAGATGTTCTTTTTTCCTTATTATATAAACAGGTTCTATTTAAGTGTTTTTGCCACAAAGGTAAACGCAAGTGCGTTTGAGCCGCTTTTTAAAAAATACAACTTAAAAATAGACGGCGGGACGCTGAATTTTATGGTTCAAATCACCGGCAGAAACAGGAAAGTTATGCTGCGAAACAGGATGGAGATAGAAGGCCTGAAAATACACGAGGATACAGGGATTGATTTTAAGGCCCTTTTCGGAGTTTCGTATGAGCAGTTGGGGCGGTTTATTACGGATTCCAGGGGCAACTTCAATTTGAACTTTGACATTGAAACAGATGACAGCAGGCTGGGCAGGCTTCCTGAAATGTACGGCAGCGCTTTTGCGGAAAATGTGGGAAACAGGATAAAATTGGGCGTGATAACCGCGCCGGTCAGGCAGGTGACAGACCTGATATGGAATTTGACAGGAGAGAATGTCATAAGATTCTTCAGGCTCTTCGAAGAAACGCAGCAAGAAAACCGTTGACCATAAATTACAAAGGAGGATCTGATGAAATACCGTGAACGCTATGTGCTTGAGGATATTGCAGATGATTCCTGGAGGATGTTCCGTATAATCTCGGAATTCGTTGACGGGTTTGAAGCGCTTGGCGACATAAAAAAAGCCGTATCCATATTCGGCTCTGCGAGATTGGAGCCGAATGACCCTTATTACAGGGCCGCTGAAAAAACCGCTTACCTGATCGCGAAAAAAGGATACGCTGTAATCACCGGCGGAGGCGGCGGGATAATGGCGGCCGCGAACAAGGGCGCTTATGCGGCAAAGGGCATTTCGGTCGGCCTTAATATAGAGCTGCCTCACGAGCAAAATCCGAACCCTTACGCAGGCATACAGATGGGCTTCAGGTATTTTTTCGCTCGTAAGGTGATGTTTGTAAAGTATGCGTCTGCTTTTGTGGTTTTTCCGGGCGGGTTTGGAACTATGGACGAGTTGTTTGAGGCTTTGACGCTTATACAGACTCGGAAGATAAAACCGTTTCCCGTAATACTGTACGGCAGCTCTTATTGGAAGGGCTTGACCGGATGGGTGGAAAGACAGCTGTTAAAAGACGGATATATATCAAGAGGCGATGAAAAACTATACCATGTTGTTGACAAACCGGAGGATGCTGTCGGAATAATACTTAAAAAGGGCAGGCACAGGTGAGGACGAAGGTTGTATTCTTTGACGCTGGCGAGACGCTGGTTTACAGGAATCCTTCGCTTGCAACAATAATATGGCGGCGGCTAAAACGCGCCGGCTACGCGAAAGACAGGGCAATACTCAAGAAAATTATAGAAAAAGCGGCGCTTGGGATGAGGAAACACGTGAGAAGGGCAGGGATGAGCGACTCGGAAAAGTGGCGTGTTTATATCAGACGTGTGTTTTCCGCATTGGGAATAAAAGATGACGGGCTCGAGGAAAATGTCAGGGAAACACTGAAGCAGGGAGCCAGTTTCAGGCCGTTTAAGGACGCGAAAGCTGTTGCCTTCGCAATAAAGAGGCGCGGAATTAAGGTCGGCATAATATCAAACGCTTCTCGAAACCTGCCTGCGATGCTGAAAAGGACAGGCCTGTACCGAATTTTTAACCATGTAATTGTTTCCGAGGAAGAGGGGTTTGAAAAACCGGACAGCAGGATTTTCATGCGCGCGCTTGAAATTGCCGGGGTAAAGCCGAATGAGTGTGTATACGTAGGCGACAATTTTCTGGCTGATGTTGAAGGCGCCAAAAGAGCGGGCATAAGGCCCGTCTGGCTCCGCAGAAAATCAAAGAACGCGGAATTCTCTTTTTCAGGCAGAAATTTAAACGGTGTATTTGTAATAAGGAAACTTTCGGAACTTCCGGGGCTTTTAAAAAAGGAGGGTTTGATTTGATTTCCGTGGTTGTCGCGGTAAGGGATTTGTGCTGCGAAAAAGCTGTGCTGGAAAATCTTTCGGGCTGCGGTGATGAGGTAATACTTGTGGAAGGGAAAAACCCGTCATTACAGCGGAATGCGGGTGTGGCGGCGGCGTCAGGAAACATTATATATTTTATTGACGATGACACCAAGGTTGACAGGCACGCTTACAGTATTGCTGAACGCAGGATGGCTGACAATCCGGATATCGGCGTGCTCGGCGGGCCATGCCTTGCGCCTGATACTGACAGTTTTACGCAAAAAAGCTTCGCCGCGGTATTTGCCTCGCCATGGGCAACAGGCAAAAGCTCGGCCAGGTACAGGAAGACCGGGAAAGAGCGTGAAACTGACGAAAAGGAACTTATACTCTGTAACTTGTTCGTGAGAAAGGAAGTTATTGAAAACGCCGGGGGTTTCAGACAGGAACTTTATCCGAATGAAGAAAATGAATTCTTGAACAGAGTACAGAGAAGCGGATTCAAGATTTTTTACAATCCTGAAGTCGCGGTAACGAGAAGCCACAGGAAAAACCATATAGAATTCTTTCGCCAGTGTTTCACTTACGGAAAGGGGCGGGCGGAACAGACGCTTTTCGCATTTGACGCTAAGGATTCCATAAATACAGTACCGGCTTTTTTCCTGATTTACCTGATTTATCTTGCTTTTACAGGCCCGATTGCGGAAGAAATGTTACCCCTTGTCGTGTACCTTGTTTTGAACCTTGGCTTCTCCGTAAGTGCGGCAGGAAAAATCAAAAACCCTGCTTTTACGCTGCCGGTCTTTATCAATTTTATCGCGCTTCATATATGTTACGGCGCAGGTTTTATATATGGCCTGTTGAGAGGCGTTTTGCCGGTGGAAAAGAAAATTTTCAGTGAAACTACAATTAAGATATACAGGGGGAGATCCTTTTGAAGGTGCTTGTGCTGTGCTCGCAAGCCTGGGACACAGGAGCGGTTTTCAGGGCCGAATATATATGGAAATACCTGAAAAAAGCAGGCGTGGACGCCGAATATCTGGCTCCGCCATTTAGGACCCTTCCGTTCATGCTTGATTATGTTCTATCCTTTTTTTATTATTTTTTTAGCGTCCTCAACAGGAGGCCTGATTTTGTCTATGTCCTGAAGCCATATCCTAACGCTGTCCTGCCTGCAATGTTACTTAAGGCTTCCGGCGCAAGGCTTTTGATTGACATAGACGACCTGGACTACGGTTACAGGAAAGGGTTTTTGTCGGCAATTATAAAGTTAATACAGCGGCCTATGATAAAA
>CAYNMZ010000020.1:0-19927 GCA_964398505.1 uncultured Spirochaetia bacterium | reverse complement strand
AGGGAAGAATCGATAAACAGGGATACCGAGAATGCCTTGATTGAGGCAATTGAGGAAAGGGCGAAAAAAGTCGATGCCATGCTTGTGTCGGATTACGACGGAGGCATAATTACAGACCGTGTGATAAAGACGGTCAACAGGCTGGCGAAAAAGGGACTGCAGGTTGTGGTAGACTCACGGTATGCGCTGAAAAAGTTCAGGTATATAACTACCGGCACGCCGAACGAGACAGAAGCCGGCCCGCTTGTCGGCATGGAGCATTATTCTGAAAAAGACGTTGAAATAATGACGCGCAAGCTGGCACGACTTGTGAAATCCCGCGGCATGATTGTAACACGCGGCTCAAGGGGCATGAACATATATGAAAAAAAGAAGCTCGTAAAGATACCCGCCTTCGGAACTGACGAGATTGTTGATGTGTCAGGCGCGGGGGATACTGTGTCTTCCATAGTGGCGGTCGCGCTTGCCTGCGGCGCTTCATTGGCTGACGCCGCTTATATAGCCAACATAGGGGGCGGACTAGTGGTCATGAAGCGGGGGGTTGCAACAGTTACTGTGGCGGAAATCAGGAAGGCTCTGGGAAAGATAGCATGAAAAAGATTGTGTCAAGGCCGAAGCTGGCGAAAATTATTGCCGAGTTAAAGAAAAAAGGCAAAAAGGTTGTCTTTGCCAACGGTTGTTTTGACCTGCTTCACGTCGGCCATACAAGGTTCCTGAAAGCCGCGAGGGCAAAGGGTGACGTGCTGGTCCTGGGGCTGAATTCTGATTCTTCCGTAAGGAAGCTCAAGGGCAGGGGACGGCCTCTTGTGAACCAGAAAGAGCGGGCAGAGATAATTTCAGAATTCAGGTTTATTGATTATATAGTGATTTTTAACGAACTTACTGTTGACAAGACGCTGAAAATACTCAGGCCCACGTACCACGCGAAGGGCACAGACTATACGGTAAATACCGTGCCTGAAAGGGAAATGTCAAAAAAGCTGGGAATTAAAACCATCATAGCCGGGGACCCCAAGGACCATTCAACAAAAGACCTGATAAAGGCAATCTTGGGCAAATACCGTAAAAAATGAAAAAAATACTCATATCGCGCACTGACGGACTGGGCGATTTGCTGCTTGCCACGCCGCTGATAAAGGCAGTAAAGGAATCGGAAGGCAGTCCGTATGTGGCGGTCATGGCTTCGCCTTATGCCGCGCCTGTGCTGGAAAACAACCCGGATGTTGATGAGGTTTTCCTGTACGAGCCGGCTGCCAGGAAAAGGCTCATAAAAGAAATAAGGGAAGGAAAATTCGACGCGTGCGTCTGCGTTTACCCGAGTTTTGAAACCGCCTCCCTTCTTGCTTCCTGCGGCATTAAAAAGAGAATAGGCACCGCTTACCGTTGGTTTTCACCGCTTTTCTTCAATGTGCCGGTTAAGATACGCAGGAAGCATTCGGTAAAGCATGAGGCTGATTACAACCTGGAGCTTGTGGAGCATATTACAGGGAAAAAGACCGCGGACAGGATTTACTATTACCCGACAGGCGCGGAAAAGGCCGCTGCCGGAGAATACCTTACAAAACACGGGCTCTTGCCCGAGTTTGTGATAATTCATCCCGGCAGCAAGGGTTCTGCCTGGAATATAAGCAGGCAAAAATACGCTGAGGCAGCTGACGCGGTATCAACGTTCGCCAAGGTGCTGCTAACCGGCGGGCCGGCTGAAAAGGCTATGTTAATGTCAATAATGGATAGCATGAAGAACGGCGAAAATGTTGTTGTCATGGAGGAGGAAATGACGCTGAGGCAGTTTGCCGCGGTCATATCACTGTCTTCTGTGCTGGTCTCATGCTCAACAGGGCCTATGCACCTTGCAGCTGCAATGGGCGTGAAGACGCTGAGTTTTTTTCCGCATGACGGAATCAGGGCAATGCGCGTGAAAAGATGGGGTCCAATCGGAAACATAAATGAGATAATAATGCCCGCGGAGTCAAGGCTGGCGCCTGATGATGCCATGGATACCATACCTGTCGGCCTTATAGCGGACAAGGTCAGAAACCTGCTGGCAAGGTGAGGAAAAATGAGAAAACAGGCGTTCGCCTTGCTTGTCTTGCTCCTGGCTGTGTCGTGCTCCACGACCCAGGAAAGAAAGGTTGATTTTATAGCCGCGACAAGCGAGGATGTGGCTATAAGGGAAAAGACGGTTGACATAGCTGTGGAACAGGCCTTGGTTGAAAAGGACGGGCGGAAATTCAAAAAGCGCAGGGTGAAGAAGGGCGAGAGCCTCTGGAAAATATCCGCAGCCGAATACGGCAGTGGCACGTACTGGCGCGGCATAGCCGAAGATAACGGGCTTAGGGAACCTTATCTCATAAAATCCGGAACAATCCTTCTTGTAAGCATTGAAACCACGGGAAAAAAGCAGGCTTCCGCGCCGGAAAGGAAATTTGAGTATAGGGCTCTGAAGAACACGGCTTTCGGTGTCGGCGAGAAGTTTACGTTCGCGATAAAATATTTCGGCGTAACAGCGGGCCTTGCGACGCTTGAGGTGCGGGGCATTGAGAAAATAAACGACAGGGACACATACCTGCTTGCGGCTACGGCCAGGACAGCCCCGTTCTTTGAAGTTTTCTACAGGGTAAGGGACCTGATAACCTCAAATATGGACGTCTTGGGGCTATTCTCTTGGAAATACGCGAAAAAACTTGAGGAAGGCACATACAGGAACAACAGCTTTATGGAATTTTTCCATGAAGAAGGATACGCGAAGAAAAACGACGGCACAAAATGCGCTGTCCCGGCTTTTGTCCAGGATGTACTTTCTGAATTTTATTATTACAGGGCCGTGTTTACCGGCAAGGAAGAGCGTGTCACCATGGATACGGCTTCTGACGAGTGCAAGAGCTATGAGATTGTGGTGGAAAAGGTAGGTGAAGAGACCGTGACCGTTGACGCCGGGACATTTGACTGCTGGCGCATAAGGCCGCACCTGAAATACGAGGGTATATTCAGGCAGCAGGGAGATGTTGACATATGGCTTACGAGGGACGAGAACAGAATCCCGGTGCTTGTGAAGTCAAAAATAATTATAGGTACAATAGACGCCGTACTGCAGGAAGCGGTTGTTGTAAAGGACGCTAAATAGAAGTTGACATACATTGTTTTCCCTATATAATTAAAAGAAACCCCGGAGACAAATTTAATGAAGGATATTTACGCAAAGGCTGTAAATGAAAGTAATTCCGTCAAGCTGAAAACCCTTAAAAAACACTCAAAAAACCTGGCCAAGGCCGCGCTTATGATTTCCGAATGCCTGCTTGGCGGCAGGAAAATACTGGTTTTCGGAAACGGCGGCTCTGCGGCCGACAGCCAGCACATAGCCGCGGAATTTGTGGTGAGGTTAAAGGAAAACAGGCGTGCGTACCCTGCGATCGCGCTTACAACTGATACTTCGGTCCTGACATCATGCGGTAATGACTTCTCTTTTGAGGATATTTTCGCCAGGCAGGTTGAAGCACTGGGCAAGCCCGGCGATATATGCCTTGCCATATCAACGTCGGGAAATTCCCCGAATGTGCTTGCCGGGATAAAAGCCGCTCGCGGTAAGGGGCTTTATATTATGGGAATAACCGGAAAAGGCGGGGGCAGGATGTCGGGTAAATGCGACCTGCTGATTGACATGCAGTCAAAAAATACAATGAGGATACAGGAAGCGTACATGACATTCCTGCACACGGTCTGCGAGTCTGTTGAAAAGAAACTGGAAGGATTAGGATGAAAAACGTAAAAAAATCATCGCTGAAAAAATTCATACCGCTTTTCAGGCGTAAAAAGGTGCTTGTTGTGGGAGACCTTATGCTTGACGACTATGTATGGGGAAGGGTCACTAGGATATCGCCTGAGGCGCCCATACCTGTAATAGAAGTGTCAAAGGAAGAGACAAAACCGGGTGGTGCGGCCAACGTAGTCCTTAACCTCATATCTCTTGGCGCAAAGGTGTATTGCGCGGGAGTCACAGGGGATGACGCGAACGCGAAAAAACTCGCCGGTTATCTCGCGGGCAGGGGCGTTGACATTGGCGCGGTGGTAAGGGACAGTAACAGGCCCACTACAGTGAAAACCAGGGTTATAGCGCATCACCAGCAGGTGGTCCGGATAGACAAGGAAAAAAAGATGCCGCTTGCCGCGGACATAATCTCATTGATACACAGGAAGATAAAGAGGATAATGCCGGGGATAGACGCTGTTATTTTCTCTGATTATAACAAGGGAATGATAACAAGGGCCATGGTTGAGGAGATAATTGACATGGCCAGGGGGAGGATAATCGCCGTTGACCCGAAGCCGGCCAACATAGCGGTTTTTAAGAATATAACCATAATAACGCCTAATAAAAAAGAGGCGGCAGAGGCGACCGGCATACAGATTGACTCGCCTGAGGCCCTGCGTCACGCCGGCATGGAACTTTTAAGCATGCTGGCCGCGAAGGCTGTCCTGATAACAAGGGGCGAGGAAGGTATGTCACTTTTTGAGCAGTCCGAGGAATCATCCATACCTACAGTGGCAAAGGAAGTTTATGACGTGACAGGCGCGGGCGACACTGTCGTAAGTGTGGCGACGCTGGCGCTTGCCGCAGGGGCGGGATTCAAGGAAGCCGCTGTAATCGCGAACGAGGCTGCCGGTATAGTTGTGGGTGAAATGGGCGTCGCGACAGTGACGCCGGCCCAGCTGGCAAAGGCGCTGTCAGGAAAATGAACCGGATAATACTTGACAGGAAAAAATTAATATCAAAGGTGAATAGCCTTAAAAAAGCCGGTAAAAAAATTGTTTTTACAAACGGCTGTTATGACCTGCTTCATGTAGGGCACATAAGGTTCTTAAAGGCAGCCAAAAAACTGGGTGACGTTCTAGTTCTGGCCTTAAACAGCGACGCTTCGGTGAGGCGCATAAAAGGCCCAAGCCGGCCGGTTGTGCCGGAAAATGAGAGGGCTGAGTTGATGTCTGAGCTTGAATGTGTTGACCTTGTGACGCTTTTTCATGAGGATGACCCTTACAACATAATAAGTAATTTGGTACCTGACGTGCTTGTTAAGGGCGGGGACTGGGCGCTTGACAAGATTATAGGCGCTGACATAGTCCTTGAAAACGGCGGCAAGGTCAGGAATATAAGATACCTGAAGGGCAAGTCCACGACCAATGTAATCAGGAAAGTGCTGGAAAGTTACGGATAAATTTTAGCGCCTGCTGCCGGGAGAGAGGCGCCATAAAAACGGAGTCTTAATTTGAATATTATAGGAATAATACCGGCCCGACTTAAATCCACGCGGCTGCCGGAAAAAATGCTTCTAAAACTAAAGGGAAAGCCGTTGATAGCCCACGTTTACTTAAACGCGAGAAAATCGTCCCTTATAAAGGCGCTCTATGTGGCGACTGACAGCCCAAAGATCAGGAAAGCCGTTGAGGCTGTAGGCGGAAAAGTCATTATGACGCCGGCTTCATGCAGGTCCGGTTCCGAGCGTATAAAGGAAGCGCTGAAACGGCTGAAGGCCTGCGGCAATGACATTATAGTGAACATACAGGGTGATGAGCCGCTGCTTGAACCGCGGCTGATTGACAGGACAGTCAAGGCCCTGATGACGGACAAGGACTGCGAGGCTGCCACTCTTGCCTCGCCTATAAGGGAAAAAAAAGAAATTGAAGAACCTTCTGTGGTGAAGGTTGTTATCGGCGTTGATAACAGGGCCCTGTATTTTTCAAGGGCCGCTATACCGTTTGACCGCGACGGCAACAAACGCGGCGCTGTCTTAAAGCACATAGGGCTTTACGCCTACAGGAAGGGGGTGCTCGACAGGTGGCAGAGGCTTGAAAGCCGCTACGAACAGGTGGAAAAACTTGAGCAGCTGCGGCTGATAGAGAACGGGATAGGCATAAAGGTTGTGGTGGCAAAAAGCCGCAGCATAGGAGTGGACACTAAAAAAGACGCGGCAAGGGTGAGGAAGCTTATGCAACCGGTCTCGTATCAGCTCAGTAGTTTTGCTAATAAAATTAAAGAGGTATAAAAATATGGAAAAAAAATATATATTTGTGACAGGCGGGGTTGTATCTTCGCTCGGCAAGGGCATAGCGTCATCGTCAATAGCGGCGCTTCTTGAGGCGCGCGGCCTGAAAGTCACTATGCAAAAGCTTGACCCGTATATAAATGTTGACCCGGGAACAATGAGCCCTTACCAGCACGGCGAGGTTTACGTGACAGAGGACGGCGCTGAAACGGACCTGGACCTGGGGCATTATGAGAGGTTTACGAACGCGGAGCTGTCAAAGCTCTCAAATGTCACTACCGGAAAGATCTACGCCACTATAATTGAAAAGGAAAGGAAAGGCGATTACCTCGGCAAGACCGTGCAGGTCGTGCCGCATGTGACAAATGAGATAAAGAACAGGATAAAGGCCGCGGCAAAGGCAAAGAACGCCGAAGTCGCAATAGTGGAAGTCGGCGGCACGGTAGGGGACATTGAGAGCCTGCCTTTCCTTGAGGCCATAAGGCAGATGATGCAGGATGTCGGAAGGGAAAACGTGCTCTATGTGCACTTAACGCTTATACCGTACATAAAAGCCGCGGGGGAGATTAAGACAAAGCCGACCCAGCATTCGGTCGCCACTATGCGTTCAATAGGAATACAGCCGGACATACTTGTTTGCAGGACAGAAAAGAAGATTTCCAAGCCTGAAAAGGACAAGATAGCGCTTTTCTGTAACGTGGAGGAGGCGGCTGTCATACAGGCCCTTGACGTGCCTTCAATTTATGAAGTGCCGTCAATGTTTTCCGCGCAGGGAATAGAGGATATAATAATAAAGAAGCTGGGTATAAGGGCGAAACAGAAAAAGACGGACCTTTCAAAATGGGACAGGATAGTAAGGAAGCTGAAAAACCCGAAAAAGACAGTAAGGATATCGGTTGTGGGAAAGTATGTGGAGGTCGCCGACGCTTACAAGAGCATAAAGGAGGCTTTGCTTCACGGCGGCATCGCCAATGACGTGAAGCTTGACTTGAACTGGGTGGATTCCGAGACCCTTACGGCGAATGGCGCGGCTGAAAAGGCGCTTGCGGGCTCAAAGGGAGTGCTTGTGCCCGGCGGCTTCGGAAACAGGGGCATAGAGGGAAAGATAAAGGCCATAAGATACGCGAGGGAAAAGAAGATACCGTTTCTCGGCATTTGCCTTGGCATGCAGCTGTCGGTTGTGGAATTCGCCAGGAATGTGGCGCATTTAAAGAACGCAAATTCAACGGAATTTGACAAGGACACTTGCCATCCGGTAATATCGCTGCTTGAAGAGCAGAAGAATGTGAAGGATATGGGCGCGACGATGAGGCTGGGAGCTTTCCCGTGCAAGATATTAGAGGGCACGAAAGCCGCTGCCGCTTACAGGGAGAAGTTTGTTTTTGAACGACACCGCCACAGGTACGAGTTTAACGGCGGATACAGGGAAGAACTTGAGAAAAAGGGCCTTGTAATTTCGGGCGTGTCGCCAAGCGGGGACCTTGTGGAAATTATAGAGATAGCCGGACACCCGTGGTTCGTGGCGTCGCAGTTCCACCCGGAATTCAAGTCAAAGCCATCGGCCGCGCATCCGCTGTTCAGGGATTTTGTGGCAGCGGCGGCAGGCAAGGCAAGGAAATAAGCAGGCTTTGGCGCTGATTGCGCGGCGCAGGGCCGGCTTACAAGGTGCTTTATAAGGATAGGAGGAATAAATGGCTGATGACATGGACAAGAATATAGAGGCTGACATGCTGAAGTTCATGCAGATGAAGCACCTGTCCGCCCAGGAAAAATACAATGAAATTCAGAAGCTCGCGAAAAAATACAACATGCCTCTGGAAACTCTGCTGAAAAAAATAATTACGGGGTGGGTAAATGAAGACAAGGAAAAGAAGTTCTCGCAAAAGCCCAAGGGCATCAACAAGATTCTCTAGCCCGGGGCTTTTTTTCATAGGCGGGCCCTGCGTCATAGAGGACGCGGCCATGGCGTTTAAGACAGCGGAGGCATTGAGGGAAATATGCTCGCACCTGAACATACCGTATGTTTTTAAGGCCTCGTATGACAAGGCCAACAGGACTTCTTCAAAAAGTTTCAGGGGGCCGGGTATTGTGAAAGGGCTGTCTGTGCTGGCCAAGATAAAAAAACAACTCGGCATACAGGTAATAACTGACGTTCATTCGCCGGATGAGGCCGTGATTGCCGCGAAAGCCGCTGATATACTGCAGATACCGGCTTTTTTGTGCAGGCAGACCGACCTTGTTCTCGCAGCTGCGCGCACAGGCAGGACAATAAACATCAAGAAAGGGCAGTTCCTTTCGCCTTTTGAAATGGGCAATATCATAAGCAAGGCAGAGTCAACCGGTAACAGGGACATACTGCTAACCGAACGCGGTTTTTCTTTCGGCTACAATAACCTTGTCGTGGACATGAAGTCCATAGCTTATATGAGAAAATTCGGGTATCCAGTAATTATAGACGCGACGCATTCTGCGCAGAGGCCGGGCGGAGCGGGCGACCGAAGCGGAGGCGACAGGGAATACATACCCGCGATAGCGAAGGCGGCTGTGGCTGCGGGCGCGTCAGGGGTATTCATGGAAGTCCACCCTAACCCGCAAAAGGCTTTGTCTGACAGGGACACACAGTACCCTCTGGACAAAATTGCAAGGCTTTTGTATGAGCTGAAAAAGATTTATATAGCGGCAAATTCATAGCTGCTGCCGGTCGGCCGGTAATGCGGACCCGGCTTACAGAGCGGGGAAAGGGAAGGCTGTTTTTTTGCGGGAATTCCGGAAATACCCTTTGTTTTCGTGGGTTTTTCGTTATTGCCTTAACAAGGCATATCTGATATATTCATAAGGAAACAAAAACCAATAAAAACAGGAGTTTTATGCCTGAAAAATGCGAATACACAGCTTATATAGACGGCGCCTCATCCGGAAATCCCGGCGATGCCGGTATAGGCGTGGTTGTTTACAGGGACGGAGAGGAAATCGCGCGCGAATCCAAGTATATTGGCAAACAGACCAACAATGTCGCTGAGTATTCGGCGCTGATAAGGCTTTTGGAAATGCTGGAAAACCACTCAATAAAGGAAGTGAAGGTTTACAGCGACAGCGAGCTGCTTGTAAAACAGGTGCTCGGGGAATACAAGATAAAAAACGAGGCCTTGAGGGAGCTCATGTCAAGGATAGCGCAACACAAAAAACGCATAAAGTTCACGATAGAACATGTGCGCAGGGAAAAAAACTCCGAGGCTGACAAGCTCGCGAAGGCGGCCAGTAAAAGAGGGGAGATGATACAGGATGTATGAGATGATGCTCGGGCTTTTCGTGCTTATTGCGATACTATCTCTTGTGGCGATAATTAAATACGGTTTCAATGTGATATTTCTTTATATTCTCCTTTTTTCGGCCGCAGTCATAGTGTGGGCGGTGGCTGCCATCCTGGAAGAAAGAAAAGCGGGACGGGATGGAAACTGAAAGGTTAGCGGCGTCAATCCTCGCGTCTTCAGGCGCTTTGCTTTGGGACGTATTTTTGGAAAAATCCAGGGTTTTTTCTTTAACCTATGAGGACAAACGCGTTGAAAAGACCGCTATTGGTACCGATGAGGGCGCCGCTGTACGCGCCATAAAAAACGGGAAAACGTCATTTGCTTTCACCAATGACATCCGGTCTATTGCCGGAGCCGCGAAAACTGTGGCGGGATCAACAGGTATTTGCGACATTGCGTTTAACTTGATGCGTCCGGGAATAACCCATACCGTCAGGATTCCGCACAATTCAATGGAACCACGCGGGAAAATCAAGCTTTTAAAGGCAGCTGACACACTGTGCAGGTCAATTGACCCCAGGATAAGGCAGGTTTCATGTTCTTATTCTGAAAAGGAACAGGAAATAACTGTCTTAAATGACACGGGCTCTTATTGCCATGACAAGAGGGTTTACACCAGCTTTGTTGTTCAGGTAATGGCCGTGTCAGGCTCCGGCAGGATAGAGACGGCCAGGGGCGTTATTTCGGCGCATGCCGGGCTTGAGGCAGTACCCGAAGCTGAAGTCATGAAAAAGGCCGAAGATACGGCAAGGCTGGCGCTGAGGCTGCTTGAGGCGGAAAAGAAAATTCACGGGAAAATGCCTGTGGTATTGTCCTCTGAGGCGGGCGGCACCATGATACATGAGGCTGTCGGGCATTCCCTGGAAGCTGACCTCGTGCAGAAGGACATGTCCATATACAAGGGAAAGCAGGGAAGCAGGGTTGCGGCTCCCATAATAACTGTTATTGACGACGCGACAATCCCGAACAAGCGGGGTTCTTTCGCTTTTGACGACGAGGGCGTCGCGGCTCGTAAAAAAGTGCTCATAGACAGGGGCATGCTAAAGGGGTTTATTTATGACCGGGAAACGGCCTTAAAGGACGGGGCAGACCCTACCGGTAACGGCCGCAGGGAATCATACAGGTTCCGGCCGATACCGAGGATGACAAATACCATAATAGCGCCCGGAAGCGGCTCAGCCGAAGACCTGATCAGGGACACAAAGTCGGGGCTTTTTGTGAGAAAGATGGGCGGAGGGCAGGTTAATACCGTAACCGGTGAGTTTGTCTTTGAGGTAAAGGACGGTTATATGATAGAAAACGGCAGGATCACTTACCCGGTACGCGACGC
The DNA here is from genome assembly GCA_964398505.1 of uncultured Spirochaetia bacterium. GTDB lineage: Bacteria > Oederibacteriota > PGYV01 > PGYV01 > CAYNMZ01 > CAYNMZ01. Next base: position 9,248 of record CAYNMZ010000020.1, on the reverse strand, counting down.
GACAATGATGGGAACGGGGCAGGAAGTCTTGAATTCAATAGACGCTGTCTGCGGTGACCTGGGTTATGATGTCGGAACCTGCGGCAAGGACGGCCAGGGTGTTCCGGTGGCTGACGGCCAGCCGACCCTGCGCATACCGGAAATACTTGTGGGAAGCAAGTAAGAGGAATGCTGAATAAAAAAGCAAGGAGCAACACGCACCGCTCATTGCGCTTTATCCTTCACGCGCGCCGCATTGACACACTGTTTCATCTGTGATATCCTGAAAGCATTAAAAATAAAAGGAGCTGAATTTGACAAAAAAAGCCTTGATTTACTGCGCGTTTGCGGCATTGGTTTCATTTGTTGTTGCCTGCGGCTCAGCTGAAACAAAAAAGGAAGAGGTTTTCAACCAGGAAGCTGATTCCGCGCGTTTTGAAAAGCTTATGGAACAGGATAGGGCAAAGCAGGAACAGGAAGCGCTAAAGCAGGCGGACATTACGCCTGTTCCGACACCGCTACCCGCTGCCGCGCCGGTAAAGGTAAGGACGCAAAAAACCGCGGTTAGACAGGAGAAAATAGCGGATGAGAGGTATTACCCTGAACATATAGGCAATACATGGTATTTCATGGGGTATAAAAAGAACGCGCCCGACAAGATGCTTAAGGTGAAGGCCGAGATACTTTCCGAAGAGATAAAAGACGGCCAGCCTTACTATTATATACACGCCCCGCAGATAGGGATAAGGTATGTGAACAAACGCAAGGCTGACGCTGTTTATATGCGTGTCATAAAATACCCTTTTCCCATATTCGGCTTCCCGATAGAAGTTGACATAGTGCCTGAAATGCCCGTAATAAAATTCCCGCTAATAGCAGGGGCAAAGTGGTTTCATGAGGCGAAAGCAAGGGCTGTCGTTCTTTTCGTCCCGCTTGAGCGGAACATAAGGTCTGATTTTGAGATAATCGGCAGGGAGACAATAAAAGTGCCGGCCGGCGAGCTTGACACCTGGCGCATAAAGGTGCTCGTAAACCAGGGCGACGGAAATGTCACGACAGAGGAATACTGGTACGCCAGGGATTTCGGATACTGCAAGGCAAACACGTCGGGCCATTATGCCGAGCTTGTGGGCTACAGGTTCTGGGACGAGATGAACAAGCGGTGGAACGAGAAAATACCTGCGGACGAGAAGGAATATAAATAACAAGTCACAACAAAGACTTGTGAAAACGGAGAGAATATGGATAAAAAAAGGATTCCGGCGGTTCTTGCGGCAGTTCTTGCGGTGGCAATCGCTTCCTCGTGCTCGCTGAAAAAGACAGTGGTGAACTCAACGGCGCTTTTCATGGACGACATCATGGACGGTTTCTTTGAGGAAACTGACCTTAAATTCGCGCAGGAGGCCATACCGGGAAACTTAAAGCTTCTTGACGGGCTCATAAGAGGCTCGGGGTTTGAGAATGACGGCCTGCTGCTTAAAGGCTGCAAGTTTTACGCCATGTATGCCATGGGTTTCCTTGAGGATTCCGCTGTTGACAAGAAAACCGACAGGGAAAACCTGAAAAGGGCGTCTGTCTTCTATGAAAGGGCGAAGGATTACGGCCTCATCGTGTTAAAGCGAAGGGCTGACTTTAAAAAGGCGGTTGAAGCGGGCATAGACGAGTTCAACGCCGTAATGCCCGCCTACGGCAAGGACGATGTTGAGACGCTTTTCTGGACGGCTTTCGCATGGGGCGAATACATAAACCTGAACAGGAACAATGTGGCGGCAATATCGGACCTTCCGAAGGTAAAGGCGATGATAGACAGGGTTATTGAGCTGGATGCCTCGTATTTTTACGGGCTTCCAAGGCTGTTCCTGATAGTGTATTACAGCATGCCGAAGATGTTCGGCGGCGACCCGGAAAAGGCGAAAAAAGAATACGCGGCTGTGCTGGAAACGTCGGGCGGAAAATTCGCGCTCACGGAGTTTTTCATGGCGCGTTACCTTGCTGTCCAGCTCCAGGACAGGCCGATGTTTGACGAAATGCTTGAAAAGGTTGACGCCGCGCCTGACGACGCGATAAAGGAAAGGCTGTTTACTGGCGTAGCCAAAAAGAAGGCGGCGATACTGCGCGCGAGGGCTGATGACCTGTTTTAAGGCGTAAACCGGCGCGGGAGCGGGAACGTCCAATGCGTTGAAAGGGAACACAATACGGAACACGGAGGAATAACATGAAGAAACTCTTGATTACGGCGGTTTTGCTGGCGTTTGGCGGGCTCTTGTTCGCCGCAAAGACGGAGATAAAGTTCGCTTCAGTGGCGCCGGAAGGCTCCACGTGGATGAACATAATGCAGGAACTGGCTGACACAATTGAGGAAAAGACAGGCGGCGAGGTTAAGTTCAAGTTCTATGCCGGAGGCGTGTCAGGCGACGAAAAGGATGTCATAAAGAAAATGCGCATAAACCAGCTTCACGCTGCCGGGTTTACGTCGCAGGGGTTAGGTGAGATAGTCCCTGAAGTGAGGGTTTTGAACATACCGCTCATGCTTGACAGCAACGCTGAAGTGGACTATGTGATGGAAAAAATGACCCCGTATTTCAACGGCCTGTTTGAGAAAAAGGGTTTTATAGTGCTGGGCTGGCCTGAAGTCGGGTTTGCCTACATTTACACGACGAAGAAAGTTGACTCGCCTGCGAGCATGAAAAAGGTAAAGATGTGGGTGTGGGGGGATGATGTCCTGGGCAACTCGCTTTTCAAGAACGTGGGTGTGGCGCCCATAGCGCTCTCCCTTACCGATGTCATGCAGTCCCTCCAGACGGGCCTGATAGAAGGCGTGTACGGCTCGCCGCTTTCCGCGCTTTCCATGCAGTGGAACACAAAGGTAAAATACATGCTTGACTTAAAGATAGCGCTGGTCCCCGGCGGTGTGCTTGTAAACAAGTCGGTCTGGAACAAGATAAGCCCCGCGAGCCAGAAAATAATAATTTCCGAGTCAGCCAAGGCGCTTAGAAGGCTTACCGAAGTCTCAAGGAAGGAAAATGACGAGGCTGTAAAGGCGATGATCAGGCAGGGGATAACTGTTGTCAAGGTCGCGTCAGAAGAGGATATGAAGCTTTTTTCGGAAGCGAGCGAAAAGACTGCGGCCGAGCTGACCGGAAAATTCTACAAAAAGGAACTGCTTGACGAGCTGAAAAAGCACATTTCGGAATACAGGGCGAAGAACACCAAAAAATGAGATTTTTAAGGAAGCTAAATTACAGGCTTTACAAGATACAAAAAACAGCGGTAGTTGTACTTTTCGCGTGCCTTTTGCTGCTTGCGTTCACGCAAGTGGTGCTGCGCCTGTTTTTCAGGGCAGGCATAGAGAACGCAGACTCAGTAACCCGCTACCTTGTGCTGTGGATCGGCTTTCTCGGCGCGTCGCTTGCCACATACAAGAACCGGCACATAAACATAGACGTGATATCGCAGGTGCTCGGCTTAAAGGGTAACAAGCCGCTGTCCGCTGTCGTGAATGCCGTAGCCTTTGCTGTGTCGGGATTTTTATGTTACGGCTCGGTGATTTTTGTCATGAATGAGACCGCTGACCCGGCCAGGGTCATGTTCATACCCCTGTGGGTGCTTGAACTGGCGCTTCCTGTATCGTTTCTTTTCATGTCACTCAGGTTCTTCCAGAACAGCGTTGACGCTGTCATAAATTCCCGCAAAAAACGGAAAAAGGCCGGCGCCGTATGATTGTCGCGCTGGTCGGGCTGCTTGCCGTTGCCCTCGCGTTCATAGGCGCCCCGCTTTTTACCGTACTCGGCGGCCTTGCCATGGCGTTTTTCGCCATGGCCGGGATAGACGTGTCGGCGGTTATCATAGAAGCCGCGCGCATAGCCACTTCGCCGGTGCTGATAACCATACCCCTGTTCACATTCGCGGGTTACATAATGGCGGAGAGCGGCACTCCCAGGCGGATGATAAGGCTGGTAAACGCTTTCATAGGCTGGATGAGGGGCGGTACTGCCATAATAGTTATCGTGGCCTGCACTTTTTTTACCGCTTTCACGGGAGCCACAGGCGTCACCATTATAGCCCTGGGCGGCCTTGTATATCCCATGCTTATAAAGGAAAAGTACGGAGAAAAATTTTCCCTGGGCCTTGTGGCCTCGTCAGGCACAATGGGGCTTCTTTTCCCGCCCAGCATTGCCATAATACTCTACGGGCTGATTGCCAATGTGAGCATCAGCAAGCTTTTTGTAGCCGGCCTTATACCGGGCGGCATACTTGTGGCGCTCCTTTTCGCGTATTCCGTGATTAAAGCGCCGAAGATAGAAGAGAGGAAAAAAGTATCTTTTTCGGAGATGACAGGCGCCGTAAAAGAAGCTGCGTGGGAAATACCCCTTCCCATACTGGTGCTGTGGGGCATATACAGCGGAAAATTTACGGCTTCCGAGGCGGCTGTGATAACCGCGATGTACGCCTTTGTCGTGGAGGTCTTCATATACAGGGATTTAAAGCTCAAGACCGACGTGCCGCGGATTACGCGCGCGAGCATAGTCTTAACCGGCGGGATTTTTGTGATACTCGGATCGGCGCTGGGGCTTACAAATTACCTTATTGACCAGCAGGTGCCGATGAAGGCCCTGTCATGGATACAGGCGAACATAGGCAACAAATACCTTTTCCTCATACTTCTCAACGTGTTCCTTATAATAGTGGGCTGCCTTATGGACATATTCTCGGCCATAATGGTTGTGGTGCCGCTTGTGGCTCCCATTGCGCTCAGTTTCGGAATAGACCCCGTGCATCTCGGCGTAATATTCCTGACAAACCTCGGCATAGGATATCTGACGCCGCCGGTGGGATTGAACCTTTTTATCGCGTCCTTCAGGTTCAGGCGGCCTGTGATTGACATAGCGAAGGCCGCTCTGCCGTTCCTGTTCATACTGCTCGCGGGGCTTATGCTTGTCACTTATGTGCCTTTCTTGAGCACATGGCTGGTCGCGCTTTTCAGGGTTTCATAGTATGGACAGGATAATAGACGCGCTTTTAAGGGTAAAGAACGCGCTTATCTACGCCGTAAAGGGCATAGGCTACGGATTCTACAGCCGCAAGAACATGACCGTATTCCTGACAGTGGCTGTACTGGTGGCCGTACTTCTCACATGGCTTGGCACGTCAAAGATAAAATTCACCATTATACTCGCCTCGTGGCTGCTGGTCATCATAATGGAAATAACAAACAGCGCGATTGAGAAGATTATTGACACGCTTCACCCGTCTTACAGCGAGGGCATAGGCCATGCCAAGGACATGATGGCGGGCGCGGTTTTCATCGCCCTGCTTGCCGCGATTATCGTGACATTGCTTATGATCTGGGACCCGCTTGTTTACAAGCTTTTCAAGGTTTCTTCTGACATACAGTCCTTAAGGTAGAAACGGAGTTCGCGCATGCTGAAGGGGAAGCTGCTGATTTTTGAGCTAAAGACCGAGGATTACCTGATACTCGCCGTGCTCGCGCTTGGCGTTGCCTCAACTTTTTTCTCAAACAAGGAAATCCTCGTTCCCGCGCTTTTATTGCTTGTGCTTGCCACGCTTATGTACCTTTTCGCCAGCACATACGCGCGCAGGGCGGGCGGCGGAAACGCCAGGGGCTTTACGCGTTCGCTGAACAGCTTCGTTTCCGGGCTGGTCTTCCTTGTGGCGCCGTGCATATTCCTTTACCACTGGGGCTATAACAGCGCCCTTGACAGCGCCGTAATCATGGTTTTCATGCTCTCTGGCGTGTTCCGCATATCGGCTTTCAACTATTTCGGGACCAGGGAGGATTACCATAAGTACTATTATGTCGGCATGCCTGTCTTCTGGTCAGGGGCGCTTATTGTCGTATTTTACCTGCTTGAAAAGGTCCTGCCGCGGCCCGCGGTTCATGTTGCGGTCTCGGTATCTCTGCTGGTGTTCGCGGTCCTCATGCTGGTCAATATAGACATAAAATACCTGCACAAGCCGATAAGCTGGATAAAGGCCGGGAAAAAATGAGGCTGTTAGCCGCGCTTTTACTGCTGTTGCCTGTAATTGCGCGGGGCGCTTCCTATGAATATGCCGTGACATTTGACACCGGCTCCGGGAAAAAGAGTATAAATGCGCTGTGGAATGTGACGCAGGACAGGGATATGAATGTAATCAGGGAAGTGACCGCGGGACTGACGCAGACGGTAAAAGCCGGCGCTGACCTTTCCACAAAAGAGTGGGAAATGACCGCGAGGACGGAAAAAGGCGAGGATGTGGCGATACGCGCGGTCCGTGACGGAAACAGGATAAGGGTGAGCGGCACTTTAAAAGGCTCGGCATACTCAAAAGTCTTTGAGATTGACGACAAACCCTGGTATCAGGCTGTTGACATGCAGATGAAAGCCTTCATTGATTCGGGCGGCGAAGACCTTGAGTACTGGATGGCGGGGATGACGCCTGAATTCAATGTGTTTAAGATGACCTTTAAGAAAAAGGCCGTGGAAACAATAAATGTCTTAGGCCGCGAGACAGAATGCGTAAAACTTGAGTGGCGGGCCTCGGGTTTCTGGTCGCTTTTCTGGTTTTCGGACTACTGGTTCAGGAAAAGCGACGGTATAGCCGTAAGGTTTGAAATGCCCGGAGGCGGAAAGCCTAAGGCCGTGAGTTTGCTCGTCTCGGAAAAAAAGAGATAAGGAGTCAAGATGCTGCAAAATATCATGCTTGTTTTTTTGGGCGGCGGGCTGGGTTCAGCCGCGAGGTTCGGGCTGTCTACATGGACCAATTTGATAGTGCCCCAAAAGGGGGATTTCCCTTTCGGAACGCTTGCTGTGAACCTGCTGGGGTCCTTTTTTGCGGGGTTTGTCTGGTATTTTGTTTCACATATTTCCATAAAGCACGATTTGCGGCTTCTTTTATCCGTGGGTTTTTTAGGCGGTTTTACTACGTTTTCAGCTTTCGCTCTTGACACGGTTCTTCTTGGACGCGAAGGCCATGTCAAAGCTGCGTTCGCAAACATAATGCTAAATAATATCGGCTCGATCGCGCTGCTGATCGCCGGAATACTTGCGGCGAGGCTGGTATCCGGCGGGCTGAAATGAAGGTAATTGACTTTCACACCCATTTTTTTCCCGGCAAAATCGCTCAAAAAACGGTTGAATACCTGTCTGAAAAAGGCATGGTAAGGGCCTACGGCGACGGCACGTTGGCGGCGCTTAAGGGATATATGGAAAATGACGGTGTAGCGCTGTCCATAAACGCGCCTATAGCCACCAGGCCGGAGCAGGTCATAAGCATCAACAGGAAAATGGTTGAGCACAATAAAATACCTTCAAATGTAATATGCTTCGGCACAATGCATCCGCTGTTCGGTAAATCCGGAAATGTGGAGGAAGAACTGGAATACCTCGCTGAAAACGGCATCAAAGGCATAAAGATGCATACCGAGTACCAGGAGTTTTACCCTGACGACGGCAAGCTCGGCAGGATATACAGGGCCTGCGTAAAGAACGGACTTATAATATTGTTTCATGCGGGCGCTGACGCTGCCTATGATTTTGAGTCAACTCACGGCACGCCGAAAAGGTTCGCTGCCATGCTGAAGGCGTTTCCGGATTTAAAGGCAGTGCTGGCCCACATGGGCGGCTTCCGTATGTGGGACCAGGTTTACAGGGAAATTGCGGGGAAAAACGTATACTTTGATACCGCTTACTCAAGTGAAATGGAAGACAGCGTCTTTAAGGGGCTGGTCGCGGCTCATGGCGCCGGCAGGGTGGTTTTTGGGACTGATTTCCCGTGGGAACGGGCGTCTGTCATAATAGACAAGGTAAAAAAGAACGTGGAAAATGAGGCGGACAGGGAAAAAATATTCCACCTGAACGCGGAAAAACTCCTGGGTTTATAGGAGGGCTTTTTTTATACTGCGGACGTTATCGCTTATGTCAGGACCGGCAGCCACAAGCCCGCCGCCTATGAGAAATATAACATCATTGCCGTAGAATTTTTTCAGTTCCGCAACCCTGTCAACCGTTATGCCGCCGCCCGGGCCGGGAAGAATATTCTTTAACCCGCCCATTTTAACGCGACAGCCTTCAGATATGCTTTTGCACTCCTGCTTTGAGAATGAAAACCTGCCGCCGAAGTTCGGGAATATTGAAATATCAGCCCCGCACAGCCGCGCCAGCTGGCCGTACAGGAAATAATGCGAAAAACCGGAGTCTTTTGAGGCGGTAAAACTGCCGAGCAGGGCAGGGTGCATGAGCAAGGGCAGGCGTATTGACTTGTCCGCGGCGATTAAGCGCATGGAATTAAAGCCCGCGAGGCCGGGCGATATGACAAGGCCGCCTGCGCTGGCCTTTTTGGCGGATTTCGCTCGCCTTATGATTTCCGCCTCGCTGTCAGCCGTTATGTTCGGGGCGTAAAGGCATTTGCCGCCGGTTTGCCTGTTCGCTTTCCTGACAGCCGCTGACACAAGGTCAACTCGCCTGGAAAAAGGTGAAAAGGCCTGGTTCGCGAGGCCATGGTCGTCCTTTATCAGGTCAATACCGCCAAGCGCGAATTTGTAAGCCATGTCAGCCAGTCCTTCAGCGGAAGTGCCCATGGGCTTTATGGCAGAGCACAGCAGGGGCCTGTTATATACGCCTGTCAGTTTTTTAATGCCCGAAACGCCAAAGCGTGGGCCTCCAAAACCGGCGAGCATGGCAGTCGGCAATGTGACTTTTTCAACCCTTATGCCCGGTTTTATGCTCGTGTTGCCGAATACGACGTTTAAAAGCTGGGTGAACTCTTTACCGGCAGTTGAGGTGTCATAGGAAATTACAGCTTCAAAAAGGGAAGGGCCCTTTCTCGTCAAGGATTCAATCCTGCCCACAATGTTGTTTTTTACATATTTGTCTTTTACGAGTTCATAAGGAAACTCAATGGTCTGCTCAACACAGATGTCAAAGGCTTTTTTGCGCGCTTCCTTTTGGGTTCCTGTTATTGAGTAAGAGACCTTAAACCGCATAGATTCACCTTGTTTCAGTTTTTAATACCTCTCGCGATTATCCTTATAATAATCGCTCGGGTATAGTCATGCGTAAGCTTCGACGGCGGCCTCAGCGACGCCTGACTACATCGCTTCCGGCTTTGCTAATGAGTGCACGGCTTCAATCCTGACTTCGGACAGGTCGTTTTCTGCGATGCCAAGGGCTGAACCTGTCAGTCTTTCCGCTTCTTTTATCACTGCTTTTGCGTCCATCCTGTAATATTTCATAAGGTGGCGTTTTGACGCGCCGTGGGCAAATGTATCC
>CAYNMZ010000019.1:0-20692 GCA_964398505.1 uncultured Spirochaetia bacterium | reverse complement strand
TTCATGGATACCGACTACCTCTGCGACAAACTGGTCCCGCAGGACGATTTTTATCGTAAATTCAAGGAAGCGGTGACGCCGCTTCTGAAAGACGAGGACTTTGCTGACATGTACTGCGCCGGTAACGGCAGGCCCGGCATACCGCCGTCGGTCATGGCGTGTGCGGTGATACTGCAGAAGCTGCGGAATTTCTCCGACCGGGACATGGAGGATGCCTGCGCCTGGAACATCAGGATAAAGCACGCGCTCGGCATAGAAATAGACGGCAAGCTTTTTGACCATTCTACGATTGGAAAATTCAGGCAGAGACTGCTTGAGCATGGCCGGGAAAAGCAGGTTTTTGACACTATAGTGAAGCACCTGGTCGATATAGGGCTGATAAAAAAGGACGAAATGCAGAGGATAGACGCGACGCATATCGTGGCAGATATAGCAGTTCCGACCGCCATAAGGCTGATAAGGAAATGTATATTTGAAATAATTAAAATGCTGAAAACAAAGCGCAAGGACATCTATGACACTGTGGCAAATGCAATAGACATTAGAGATTATGATAAAAAGACGATAAATAAGGAAATCCCTTGGGAACCCGAGGGAAGGTCGTTTAAAAACGTTCTTTTAAAAGTAGTAACCGAAGCAAAGACGGTCCTTGGCATTGTGTCCGGCCTTGAGCTTGGCGAATCGTTCGCTTTCGCGGTTGACATGTGGCCTTGCCCCGAAAAACTGGTCCAATCCTGAGTTGTAATGTATAATATCAGGAGACCAGAAAATCGGGAGGCCCTATGGGAGCCAAAGGACACACAACGGAACAGATTGTATCGATTTTGAGGCAGGTAGAAGTGGAAATGGCAGGCGGGAAAAAGTTAGATGAAGCTTGCAAAACGGCCGGAGTTAGTGTAAACACTTACTATAAGTGGAAAAAGAACTACGGCGGATTAAATGTCTCGGAAGCAAAGCACTTGCGTGAGCTGGAAACAGAAATGCCAGGCTCAAGAAAGTTGTGGCTGAGCAGGCCATAGACATCGACATACTGCGGGAATTCAAAAAAAAACTGGAACGGGAATAAATAAGCAACGGCTGCTGGTAAAAGAGCTGGTCTTTGAAAAGGATTATTCAGAGAGACGGATTTGTAAAAGCCTTGAAATATCGCGCTCTACGTTGCGATACGATAGTCAGGCTCAGGATGATACGCCAGTAAGGGACAGAATAGAATTCTGGGCTCTAAAGTACATCCGGGCCGGATACAGGACCGTGACGGGGCTTATCAGAAACCGCGATAAAATGGTGGTAAACCACAAAAAAGTAGAACGTATCTGGACGCAAACAGGGCTGAAACAGAGGCGAAAACGTAAGAGGCGTCGTGGTATACTCGGAGATTTTGTCAGAGTAAGGCCGGAGAAAAGGAACCAGGTGTGGAGCTATGATTTCGTGAGCTGGAACCTGCTGCGTGGCGGTAAGATACGCATCCTGAACGTGATAGACGAATACACGCGCGAGTGCATAGCGGTTTTTATAAAGCGCAGCATAAAGGCGTCGGACGTGGAAGGCGTTCTTGCGAAGTTGTTCGTTGAAAGAGGCAGACCCGAGTATATCAGGTCCGATAACGGCTCTGAGTTCACGGCTACGGCGCTGATGGCGTGGTTGAAGGCCTTGAACGTATCCACGCTGTTCATTGAACCGGGCAGCCCTTGGCAGAACGGATTTTGTGAATCGTTCAATGGCAAGATGAGGAACGAGTGCCTGAACATCCACGTTTGCGGTACAGTTGCAGAGGCTGATTTTGTAGTTAAAGACTGGGTTAGGTATTACAATACGATCCGGCCGCACAGCTCGCTCGGCGGAGTGCCGCCGGCACCGGAGGCAGTATTACCCATGTTTTTCAGGAGGATAGATGCATGTCCAGGATTACACTAGAAACTGGTACAAAGTTTGGGGGCAGGCCATACTCTATGGCGTTTTATTGGGAAAACAAGAGATTTAGAAGTATATGGACTTCGATATAGGGCTTTGTTTTGCGAAAGCAAGGAGTTGAAAATAAATAATGGGGGTTCATCTTGCTAAAAAAAGCAGTTGAGCAAATGAGTTTTTTAGATGCCGACTACATCTGCGACCGGTTGGTCCCGCAGGACAGCTTCTACCGCAAATTCCGGGAGTGCGTGACCCCGCTCATCCGGGATGAACATTTCGAGGATATGTACTGCCCTGACAATGGCAGGCCGGCGATATCGCTTGCTTTGATGGCCTGAACGATTATCAGACAATAATGCAACAAATACTACGGCAGGGGAAATGATTTAGAAACGATAAGGAAAGATATTTTATTCTGGAGGTTTTGGTGATGAAAAAGGCAATATTGTGCTTAATGGCGGGATTTATTATTTTTAGCGGGTTCAGCCTGCAAAAAGGCAAAATGCCGTCCGACAATGACCGCGTGATACGCGTTCAGTGCCCTGTAAAGACCGTGGACGGCGTGACAAAACCCGACTTGTCCGATGATTTTTACAAGCTCGGGCTTGCGTTCACCATGAAATACAACAACAAGGACCCGAAGAAAGCGGACAAGGTGATACTGATACGCGTGCCCGCGGAGAATGAGGCCGAGGTTGTGAACGCCCTGAAGAAGATATTCAAACGGGTAAATGTAATAGGCGCGGAGCCTATGCCGCCCAAAGCTGACATGGAACGCGTGCGAGGGAAGGGAAAAAATGAGAATAAAAACAGCAATAGCGCTTTTTGCCGCGGTTGCGGCATTTTTCTGCAGCGCGGTTTACGCGGCGCTGACAAATCCAGCGGACTTGGGTTTGACGCTTGAGGATGTAGCGCAAAACCAATGAACCGGTCGTTTCACTCCGGTTCATGGCGCGGAAATAGTCATCAGCGATACGGATATAGGGATGGAAGTGAAGTGCGCTGTGACAAAGACATTGACCGGCACGAGGCTCAATGTGCCGGATGGGCTGTTCAAACTGTGCGTGTCAGCTTCTATAGTATACGAAAAAGACCCTGCAAAGGGCGCTGTTATCAGGATGCGCGTGCCTGAAATAGCGGTGTTTTTATTTGTCCTGGGGGAGAAAATATGCTAAAATCACCATATGATAAAAGGACTGGGCATTGACATATGCGACGTGAAAAAGCTGGCCAGAGCCATGAAAAAAAACAAAAAATTCAGCAAAAGGGTGTACTCGGCCGCTGAGCTGAAGTACTGCTCGTCAAAGAGAAACAGCCTTTTGAGCCTCGCGGGCAGGTTCGCCGCAAAGGAAGCTTTCATAAAGGCAGTAGGCGACGACAAGTCAATAAGGCTTTCCGAGATAGAGATAGTGAATGACCGCCACGGCAAGCCTGCCATAAGGCTGGGGCCGAAGATAAAGGCGGTCCTTAAACGGAAAAAAGCAAAATCATTGTCCTTAAGCATAACGCACACTGATTCCGCGGCTGCGGCAGTATGCCTTTTGTGCTGATAAACAATAAGAAATTATCTGCTGTGTTTTGCAGTTTATCATTTACTATTAAATTGTTTTTAATTAAGTATTTGTGGAGGGAAAAGCATGTATCTTGTGAGTTCCGCGGAAATGAAGGAAATTGACGCGCTTACATCGGAAAAATACGGCGTTCCGGCCCTTATTCTCATGGAAAACGCGGGCTCAAATACCGTTCAGGCCCTGCTCAATGAGTACGGCCCGGTTTTCATGAGGCGCGTTTCTGTATTTTGCGGTCAGGGTAATAACGGCGGCGACGGTTTCGTGATAGCCAGGCACTTAAAAAGCGAAGGCGCGATTGTCCGCGTATATTTCACGGGCGAAAAGGAAAAACTGACGGCAGAAGCGCGGCAAAATTACGGGCTCTGTGAGAAATACGGAATTGAAATAATAAAAGTCGGCTCAATGGTGGACATTGAAAAGTGCTCATCTGATATAGCTTCAAGTGAAATTATTATTGACAGCCTGCTGGGAACCGGGCTTACGAGAGATGTTGACGGGTTCCTTGCGTCACTTATTGTTTATATAAACGGACTAATGCGTTATATAGTGTCAGTTGACGTACCCAGCGGTGTTGATTCTGACACGGGGGACATAAGAGGCGTGGCGGTAAGGGCATCCCTGACAGTGACTTTTGGACTGCCAAAGATTGGGCTTGCTATTTATCCCGGCCTTGAATATACGGGCAAACTTGTTGTTGCTGATATAAACTTTCCGCCTGAACTGCTCGGCAGGCCGAGAAAAAATGTGCTGATAACCCCTGAAATTGCCTCTTCAATGCTGCCGTACAGGCACCCTAACGCAAACAAGGGGCATTTTGGCCCGGTACTAATTATAGGCGGAAGCAGGGGTATGGGCGGCGCGGTGGCGCTTGCGGCGCGCGCGGCTTTAAGGTCAGGCGCCGGCATAGTGACTATGGCAGTTCCCGAAAGCCTGCATGATTCAATAAAGTCAAGGACTGACGAGGCTATTGTGGCGGGTTTGAAGGAAACCGAAGACGGCTGTATAAGTTCAGAGAATTATGAAAGGATAATGGAGCTTTCGGGCAAGGCAAAGGTGGTTGCGATAGGCCCTGGAATGGCAAGAAACAGGGAAACACAGGCGCTGGCGCGCAGGATTATTGAGTCAATAAACAAGCCACTGGTGGTGGATGCTGACGCCATAAACGCGGTTTCGGATGATAAAAAGTGCTTGAAAGATATAAAAAAAGATGTTATATTGACACCGCATATTGGAGAAATGTCTTCATTGACAGGAATAAAAATAGAGGATATAATAAAGAATAAAATAAGGGTTATAAGGGATTTTACTGAGCAATATAGGGTTAATGTTCTTTTGAAGGACGGACGTTCCATCACCGGCGACTATGAAGGTAATATATATGTTAACACTACAGGAAATTCCGGAATGGCTACGCCCGGAAGCGGGGATGCGCTGACAGGCATTATTTCTTCATTTGTGGCCCATGGTATGTTGAGCCTGCAGGCCGGCATAACGGCGGCTTTTATTCACGGATTGGCAGGTGACATGCTTTTAAAGGAAAAGAGCGGTGAAGGAATTATTGCTTCAGATATTGTAGAAAATATACCGGTTGCCATTAGGCAGCTTAAAAAACAGGAGGCATAAATGGTTGTCCCTATTCTCTTGGTGCTTATATCGTTTCTTTTTATAATAATGTGGTCATGGATAATATCAATTTTTATTTCAAACGTAAAAATTAAATCCAAAATTGAGGAACTCATAAACCAGCCCCTTACGGTTGAACAAAAGGAAGACCTGGACAATCTGCAGCTTGACCTTGACACCAACGCTTACAGGGCAAAGAAAGCCAAGACAGTGGTGCTTGTGTTCGCGTTTATTTATGTGGCAGCTGTTTTTGTGCTTATAGGGCTTAATTCATACTACCAGCTTTTTACCTATGACGGACTTCTTTCAAATATAAAGCTCGCGATGCTGATTATAATACTTTTCTTTACGCCCGGGTACATAGGCCTTGAGGTCATAAGCAATACCGAGGGTGCTTCAAGCGACATAGCTCAGCGTATGAAATTCTCTGAAGAGTTAAAACCGGGGGAAGAAGTTGAAGTTTAAGCTTTTTACAGCGGCGCTGGCTGTGACAATAATCGCGGCTTGCGCAAGCGCGCCTGTTTCAAGCGAGATTTTGGAACTTACAATCACGCCGGACAAGGGCATTAAAGCCGGTACTTTTATAACAGTCACAGTAAAGACAACCGATAATATAGAGAAAGTCACAGGAACTCTTGAGGTTATGGGAGCGCCGAAAATGCCTCTTAAATATAACGCAAAACGTAAGGCCTGGATATTCGCTTACGTGATACCTGCGGCTATGCAGATACCCAAAGGCGAATATACTGTAAAGATAGAGGCAGTAAGCAAGAGCGGGGAGGTTTTTACCGCTGAAAAGAAAGTCAGTACATACTGAAAAACCCGCCAAAAAACCAAAAACACCGGGATTCCGGAGGAAAAAACAATGGCCAAGAGAAGTGCGGCAAAAAAGAATCAGGCAGGCAGCGCGTCAGAGCATGCCGTGGCAGCAGATGAAAAGTTATCTGCTCAGGAACAGCCGAAATCCGGCAGGACGCTTTTTGACAAGGTTGTGCTCGCCTTTGTGCTTGCCGGCTGCTTGTACGCGGCTTATACTGTTATAGACAATACGACCGCCTGGGGAGATACAGAAAAGCTTATAAAGAGAAAAATGAGTGAGGCGGAGAAACACTCAATATTCAAGCGCTATGACAAGGCGATTGAAGGTTATGAACGCATAATAGAAAGATGGTCAAAAGACGACAAATATAAGGACGAAGTTAAACAGGCAAGGTTAAATCTTGCCAAAGCGCTTAAGGATTCTGAGCGTTTTGTGGAAGCGATTACAATGTATAACAAGCTTGCTGAGGAATATGCGGCACAAAACAGGGACATGTACGCATGGCTGCTGCTGGAGACGGGCGATTGCTATAATTCAATATTAAACAAGGCTGACGCGATAAGGATATATACAAGGGTCATTGACGAGTTTAAGGACACTGACTGGGCCGCTGAGGCTCTTTTCGGCATAGCTGAGGCGCACAAGCGCGCTAAGGATTATGCCGCGGCTGTGAAGTATTATGACCAAATAGCTGAAAAATACAAAAAGGGTTTTTTAAGCGCAGAGGCGCTTACGAACAAGGCAATGATACTTGAGGAACAGGGCATGACAGCCCAGGCCCTGAAACTGTATAAAAAAATAGTGGAAGAATATCCAGATATAGTCACGGAATACGCCAAATTAAGGGCTGAGATACTGTCTGGCAATATATCCTCAAAATGAACGAGCGGCGTTTCATTTTAGCCGCCAAAAAGGCCTCAGCCTCACGGGTGCCGGGGCTTGAGTTCGGCATAGGTGATGACTGCGCTGTCCTAAGGCATACCCGAAAATTTGACCTCATAATCACCTCAGATTCCCTTGTTGAAAATACTCATTTCTCCCGCAGGTATTTTGCTGCCGAAGAAATAGGATACAGGGCCATGGCCTGCAATGTTTCTGACATATGCGCCATGGGCGGCCTGCCGAAGTACGCTCTGGTATGCGCGGGCTTCCCTAAAAGAGAAAGCCTGGGCTATTGCGCCGCTGTTTTCCGGGGCATAGTAAAATGCTGCAAAAAATACGGCGCCGTTGTAATAGGCGGTGACACTGTGGCATCGGAAAATATATTCCTTTCCATAACGCTTGCGGGAACGGTTGAAAAGGGAAGGGCGTTGTATAGGCATACTGCCTCAGCCGGTGACGCGGTTTATGTCACAGGTTTCCTTGGCGGGCCGCGTGCGGGATTAAAAGCGCTGATGTCAAAACCCAGGAAAAAAATGAACGCCTATGAGTATGTCTGCGCCATGTCGCATATAAGGCCGGTGCCAAGGCTAAGGGAAGGGCGGCTCCTTCTTAAAAGCGGTCTCGTGACTTCCTGTATGGATGTTTCTGACGGCCTTGCAAACGACATTTATAATCTTGCCCAAGCGTCAGGCACAGGAGCACTTCTTTTTTACGAGCAATTGCCGGTTTCTGTGGCTGTGTCTGAAATTGCCGGAAATCACGGTGAAAAAGCGGCGGATTACGCGCTTTACGGAGGAGAGGATTTTGAGCTGCTTTTTACTGTGCCTTATGCAAAAAGAAAAAGTTTTGAAGGCTACGCCATAAAAAACAATATAATTGCCACGGAAATAGGCCTTTTGACACGAAACAGGAAAAAACTTATTAGGAAGGAAGGCAGGATCTCGGAAATATGCTTGAAAAAGGCGTGGAAGCATTTTTAAAGGCAACTTATAAAATGCGCGAGAGTGTTGTCACGAAATCAGCTAAGGAGACTGCTTCTTTCGGGTATTTATTGGGCAAGACCCTGCAACCCGGTTATATTGTGGGGCTGATCGGCGGTATTGGCGCGGGTAAGACGTGCCTTGCTGGAGGCATAGCCGGCGCGTTTGGAATGGACAAAAGGGATTTTATGAGCCCGACTTTTAACATAGTAAGGGAGCACAGGCAGGAAAATGCGGTAATATATCACTTTGACTTCTACAGGCTTGAAAGCGCGGATGAACTGGAAAAAGCCGGTTACAGGGAATATATAACTGATCCTGCGGCAATCACGCTGATTGAGTGGCCTGACAGGATAGAGGAGACGATGACGGACTGCGGGATCGCGGTTTTGATAAAGCGGATACGCGGCGGAAGAAGAAAAATCCTGGTTTACGTTAAAAAGTGTAAACTAAGCCGGCGGCAGAACCGTCAAAAAGGAAATAAAAAATGAAAATACTTTGCGTTGATACATCGGGAAAATATATCGCAATATGCGTCAAGGACGGGAAAAAAGCCGGATTTGAGAAATATGTGCAGGCAGACAGGGCATATAACAGGCTGATAATGAGCATTATAGAAGAGGCCCTGGTTATGACGGGATTGGGCCCTACGGATATTGATGTGTACGCGGCTGTGCTTGGGCCGGGTTCTTTTACAGGAATACGGGTTGGTATGGCTGTTATGAAAGCGATGGCGCATGCCTGCTCCGCGCGTTTTACGGGATTTTCTTCGCTTGACATAATGGCGCGCTCGGCAGGCTCATGCAAGGGCAGGCTGTGGGCCGTCCTTGAGGCCGGCAGGGGCGAATTATACGCGGGGCTATATGAAAAAAACATGATTAAGAAAAAGTATATGCTTATTTCAGAGGATGAAATCGCATCAATGCTAAAAAAAGGGGATACTGTATCAGGACTTTCTTATGAAGGTGCGGTAAGACGTGTTGCCGAAATGAGGCCCGGACTGGAAATGCGTGAACAGGAAAAAATTGACATGAGAGTTTTCTGCGATATGCTGCAAGAGAAAGGAACTCCCGGAAAGGGAGGCATTTACAAGATGGCACCGATTTACATAAGGCCGCCGGAAGCGGAAGTTAAAAGAAAAAAAACGAAACGGAGGATTTGAGCAAATGGAAATAAAAAATATATGTTTGGCAATTTCGGCATTTTTCTTATTTTTGCCTGCTGTCAGCGCGGAAAGCAATGATGCGGTCGCGGCCGGACAGGAAGGCAGAAAGAAGGTTTTCATTCAGGTTGGAGCGATTGAAAAAGTTGAGTCTGACAAGTACACAATGCGGAAACTTGAGTCACGCATAGAATTTTACATTACTGAAGGAACGCCTATTTTTTTAAGGACTGAAAGCTCGACCGAGCAGGCAATTGAAAACTCCTACCTTGTGATAAAAGGTCCCAAAAACAAAAAAGCCGCTTTGGCGAATACAGTATATATTTACAAGGACAAGCAGGAATACCTTGAATACGAAGGACAAAAGGAAAAAGACGGGGAGGAAAAGGTGTTTTCCGCGGGACTTGAGGGCAAGGTAAAGAGGACTGACCCGTATCTTGTGATAGAAACTGCGTCAGGCGAACAATTCATTATTTGTTATGACCAGGACACTTACTGGGTACTGACATCAAAGACAAATGCTTCTGAGTTAAAACCGGGTGAGCGAATAAAGTTATTCTTTGACAAACTGTACAGCATACGATATAAAAATTACCCGATAAAAATAATTATAGACAGGATTAAGGCAAACTATTAAGATTATCATGATACGGCACATACGTGCCACTTTATAAAAAAACGTTAAAATAATAAATGTATACATTTACCTGTGAGAAAATATGATTTCCCATAATGAAACCAAATCTTAAAATACCAGAATTATATGTTGTATTTTTATTTTGCTAATTTATAATACAAAATAAAATATGAACAGTTATGATTACATCAAAGAAAATATAGAAAATATACTAAAAAGGATACACGTATTAAACAGCAAGGTCAGGCTTGTGGCTGTATCCAAAACTTTTGACGTTAAAGCAGTTGAAACTGCTTATTTTTACGGGCTGCGCGAGTTTGGGGAAAGCAGAATACAGGAAGCTGAAACAAAAGTTTCCGTATTAAAAGACAAATTAACCGGAATTAAGTGGCATATGATAGGCCATCTGCAGACAAACAAGGCCAAAAAAGCAGCCGCGCTTTTTGACATGATACAGTCGGTTGATTCCTTCAGGGTTGCTGAAAAGATATCCCGTGCTTTTGCCCCGGGAGTAAAGGAAATACTTCTGGAAATTAAGGTTTCGGATGAAAAAAACAAGTCCGGTATTAATCCTGATGCCATAGCGGAAGAAGCTTACGCGATATCCGCGCTTCCAAATGTAAGGATAAAGGGCCTTATGACTATTGCTCCTTACTTTGAAAATCAGGATGAGGCAAGGCCGTTTTTCAGGAAAGCGAGGGTGGTATTTGAATCATTGAAAAAAGCAGGAGCTGAGGGTATTGACATGGAAATACTTTCAATGGGTATGTCCGGCGATTTTGAGGCGGCAATTGATGAGGGCGCGAACATGGTCAGGGTTGGGACAGGGATCTTTGGAAAGAGGCAGTGAAAATTTTAAATTTTTGATCAAAAAAGGGTGAGCATGAAAAAGAAAAGTATCAGGACCGGATTTATCGGCGCGGGAAATATGGCACAAGCCATGATGAAGGCGCTGCGAGGCAAAGCGGAACTTTACGCTTTTGATATTGACTTAAAGAAGCTTGATAAGGTTTCACATGATTTTAAGGCGCATAAAGTTACGTCAATAAAGGCGCTTGTTTCGGCATGTGATGTTGTAGTGCTTGCGGTTAAACCTGCGGACATGGAATTTGTATTGTGGAAACTGGCCGGTATAGGCAGGGATAAGACTGTTATAAGCATAGCTGCAGGTATCACGATCGGGAAAATACAGTCAATACTGGGCAAGGTGCCGGTAATCCGGGTTATGCCCAATACTCCGGCGCTTGCGGGAGAAGGCGCTTGCGGTTACAGCCTAAGCGCGCAAGCGAAGGCCGGAAGCCGCGCTGAAGCGCTGGTTAAAGCCTGCTGCAAGGTGGCGGTGAAACTTGACGAAAAATACATGAACGCGGTAACGGCTGTTTCAGGCAGCGGACCCGCTTATTTCTTTTACGCGGCTGAAGCGATGATGAACGCCGGTAAGAAGCTCGGCCTTAAGGAAAAAGAACTGAAGCTCCTTGTCGGGCAGACTATCAGGGGCGCAGGAGAGATGATATTGACGTCAAAAGAAAAGCCCGGTGTCCTAAGAGAGATGGTTACTTCAAAAGGCGGAACTACTGAACGCGCGCTGGCAGCGCTGGAAAAGGCGGGCGTTGGACGCGCTTTTGAAAAAGCAATATTTGCGGCTAAAAAACGCGGTGACGAGATGGCGGGAAAATGAAATGGAAATAATAATCAGGTTGATTGAAGCGGCCGCGATGTTTTATATAGTTATGATAGCATTTACTGCGTTTTCAACGTGGATAAAGCCCGAAATAATAGCCGCTTACAGGCCTGTTTTTGTTTTTGCGGCAGCTGCGGCGTGGCCGGTAATTTCAATGTGCCGCAGAATGTTCCCTGTTAACGTGGGCAGAGCTGATTTTTCTCCTGTTATAGCGATTGTTTTTGTTGAAGCGTTGAAGATGATAATAATATACCTGATCAAGCGCCTGGCAGGAGGGCTTTATTGAGCCTTGACATAAGGCAGACAAGTGAAGGCACGTTTTTTAAAGTGAAAACGATTCCCAATGCGCAGAAAAGCGGATTGTGCGGCGAATACGCCGGCATGCTTAAAGTGAGGGTGGCTGCGCAGCCGGAAAAGGGAAAGGCAAACGCAGAACTGTGTTCGTTCCTGGCAGGTATTTTTAAGACCGCCAAAAGCTCGGTTAAGGTGGTGAAGGGAGAAAGCGCAAGGGAAAAGACAATACTGGCTGAAGGGATTAAAAAGGATGAAATCTTACGCGTACTGGAGGGAAAAAATGCAGGAACTGAAAAAAAGGATAGGTGAGGCTGCTACTGTTATAAGGGCCGCGGCGCCGGGATTTACGCCTTCGGCAGGAATAATACTTGGGACAGGTCTTGGAGCGTTGGCTAAGGAAATAAAACCTGTGGCGAAGATTCCGTATTCAGAAATACCGCATTTCCCGCTTTCCACGGTTGAAACGCATTCGGGAGAGCTTATACTCGGCGAAATGAGCGGCAAAAAAGTTGTTGCCATGTCAGGCCGTTTTCATGTTTACGAGGGCTATGACATGAAACAGGTGACTTTTCCGGTAAGGGTCATGAAGGAACTTGGCATAAAATACCTTTTCATATCAAATGCCGCAGGCGGTTTGAACCTGACGTATAAAGGCGGTGATATAGCTATCATTGAGGATCATATAAATTTCATGGGCGACAACCCGCTGATAGGGCCGAATGACAACACACTGGGCCCGCGCTGGCCGGACATGCTGGAACCATATTCGCGCGAACTTATCGCGCTGGCTGAAAAAGCGGCGAATAAACTCGGGATAAAGGCGCACAAAGGAGTGTATCTGGCGGTAACAGGACCGTGTTTTGAGACAAGGGCCGAATACAGGATGATGAATAAGTTCGCGGACCTTGTGGGCATGTCAACCGTTCCGGAAGTAATTGTTGCTGCGCACTGCGGCCTTAAAGTTCTCGGCATATCTGTTATAACCGATGAATGTGACCCTGACCACCTGGAACCTACTGACATCAAGCAGATAATAAAAAACGCGTCAACTGCTGAGCCGAAAATGACGGCGATAATGAAGGAAGTAGTGGCTGGCCTGACAGTTTAGGGAGAATTTTATATTTAATGCGGATAAAACATGTGTTTAAGGAGGCAGTATGATACATAATTTGCTGGGAAAGGGCGGGCACGGTTACGAGACGGCGCCGATAGAGTGGAAGGGGAATGTAATAAGAGTACTTGACCAGACCCTCCTGCCGGCTGAGAAGAAATACATAAATTGTAAAAATTACAAGGATGTGGCAAGGGCCATTGCTGGAATGAAACTCAGGGGAGCTCCGCTAATAGGCGTTGCCGCCGCCATGGCGCTTGGGCTTGAGGCCAGGAATTCAAAAACCGGCAATTATAACAGGTTCGCCAGAGACATGTCACATATCGCGGACATCCTGGTAAAAACAAGGCCGACTGCAGTCAACCTCAAATGGGCGGTGGCAAGGATATTGAGAGTTGTTGAAATAAATAAGGACAGGCGGCTTCCGAGTTTAAAGGAACTTATAGTTTCTGAGGCGCATAAAATATTCAGGGAAGACGTGGAAAATAACAAAGCGATAGGAGCTTACGGCGCAGAATTGTTGAGGGACAATGACAGGGTCTTGACCCATTGTAACGCAGGCGGACTAGCTACTGCGGGATTTGGGACAGCTCTTGGCGTAATAAGGGCCGCAGCCATGAAAAAGAAGAAAATTACGGTTTACGCTGACGAGACAAGACCTTATCTGCAAGGCGCGAGGCTCACTACATGGGAATTGCAGGAAATGAAAGTCCCTCATTTCCTTATTACGGATAATATGGCAGGATATTTTATGAAAAAAGGCGAAATTGATGTTGTAATAGTGGGCGCTGACAGGATAGCCGCTAACGGCGATACGGCAAATAAGATAGGGACATATACTGTTGCGGTGCTTGCGTATACGCACAGGATTCCGTTTTATGTGGCGGCGCCTTCTTCGACATTTGACTTGTCAATAAAGACAGGTGACGAAATACCGATAGAACAGAGGGACGAAAAAGAAGTCAGGTTCATAGCTGGAAAAGAAATAGCCCCGAAGAAAACAAAGGCCCTTCATCCTGCTTTTGATGTGACTCCGGCAAAATACATAAGCGCGATAATCACGGAAAAAGGCGTTATCAGGGCGCCTTTTGATATAAATATTGAGAAGGTATTTTCTGCCAGGGAAGGTTTGATGCAGCTATGAGCGAATGGGAAGATGACAGGTACTGTATAGCCTGCGGGGAGAGGAACCCGATAGGAATGAAGCTGGTTTTTACAGAAACGGAAAGCGGGTTGGAGACGAAATACGCTTTTCCAAAGGAATTCCAGGGTTACAGGGATACTGTGCACGGGGGAATGTTGGCTTTACTTTTGGATGAAATTATGGTAAATTTACCCTGGAAAAAATATAAAAAACCCGTTGTGAGTTTTGACCTGCGGGTAAAGCTGAGGAAACCTTTAAAAACGGGCGAGGAAATAACGGCCCGGGCTTTTTTTGTCAGTGATAAGGGGAGGATCGTGAGGGTAAGAGGAGAGATAGTCAGGCAAAACGGGGAATTGGTGGCCGAAGGCGAAGCCGCTTGCATGAAGGTTGACACGAAAGATATGAAGCTGTAAATTATAAGCTTGAAAAACAGTAAAATAATATTAACTCAAATGGAGGAAACATGGGCTGCGGAAAGAAAAGGCATCGTGAGAAAATTAAGACGCATAAGAGAAAAAAACACAGAAGGAAAATGCGCTTTATAAATAATAAGTAATAAAATAAGGAACATAGGCCTCAAAGGTCGGTTGTGACCGCAACAATGGATTTTCAATACCGTATTTTTGGCCTGTTTTTACAGCATATACAAGACGGAGGATGATATGTCCGGGCATTCAAGATGGTCAACCATTAAAAGGAAAAAGGCCGCTTCAGACGCGAAAAAAGGAGCCGCCTTTACAAAGATAATCAGGGAAATAATAGTTGCGGCAAAATCGGGAGGCGACCCGAACAGCAACGCGCGCCTAAGGACGGTACTTGAAAAGGCCAGGGCTGTCAATATGCCTCAGGAAAACATTAAAAAGGCCATTCAGAAGGGGACAGGCGAGCTTCCCGGCGTAGTTTACGAGGAAATAACATATGAAGGATACGGCCCGGGCGGTGTCGCGCTTCTTATCAATGTCACGACAGACAACAAGAACAGGTCAGCTTCCAATATAAGGACTATGCTTTCAAATCACGGCGGTTCAATGGCTTCCCAAAATGCTGTAGCGTGGCAGTTTGAGCAAAAAGGATACATCTCCGTTCCAAAAGAGGAGATAAGCGAGGACGCGATAATGGAAGCCGCGCTTGAGGCGGGCGCGCAGGACATAAAAAATGAGGATGCCTCATATGATATAATAACCGAGCCGCAGCAGTTTGAGTCGGTAAAAAAGGCCCTGGACGCCAAAGCTATAAGATATAACGCGGCCGAAATCACAATGGTGCCCAAAAATTACGTGAAGCTTACCGGGCAGGACGCGGAAAGAATGTTAAAGCTGATGTCCGAACTGGATGATGATGAGGATGTGCAGAATGTTTACTCTAATTTTGACATCGCGCAGGATGAGATGGAAAAAATAAGCGGCCAGTAAAATGGGCGCAAAAAAGCTTCCGTACCTTTCGCTCAATGAGTATTTCAGGAATAAATTCAAGAAGCGCGTACAGCGCATAACCGTATCCCTGCCTTTTAAATGCCCGCATGGCGCATGTTCCTACTGCCTGGACGGCAGCGCGCCGCATGACAGCGGCACTTTTGTTCCGCTTAAGCGGCAGATAGAGGACGGTATAATAAACGCCAGGAGGCGTTACGGAAAGGATACGGCTTTCTTCGTATATTTTCAGTCTTATACAAACACCAACGATACTGCTGAAAACCTTAAAAAACACTTTGATTCGGTCCTTGATTATTCGGATGTCATAGGCATAAGCGTCGGCACAAGGCCGGACTGCGTGCCGCCCGAAATAATAAGGCTGCTTATGTCTTACGCGGAAAAGGGCGTTGAGACATGGGTTGAACTGGGACTGCAGTCCGCCAATGACGATACGCTTAAAAAGGTTAACAGAGGCCATACTGCGGCACAGTTTTCGGAAGCTGTCAGGGACCTTAAAAAAGCCGGGTTGTTTGTCATGTGCCACATGATAGCGGGATTTCCATGGGAAACAAGGGAAGATGTTCTAAAAACCGCGAAGCTGGCCGCTTCCTCGGGCTGTGACGCGATAAAGATACACCCGCTCCATTTGCTTTCCGGCACCCCGCTGGCTGACCAATACCGCCGTGAAGACTTCAGGCTGCTGGGCCTTGATGAATATGTGAAATTGCTTGCTGATATTATTGAAATACTGCCGCCTGAAATTGTAGTGGCGCGTTTCACGGCCGAAGGGAGAAAAGACCGCCTGATTGCGCCGGATTACTGCAGCCCTCATTTCAAGCCTGTGATAAAGCAGATGCTTATTGACGAGATGACGCAAAGGGGGAGTTCGCAGGGCTGCAGGTCTAAGGGGTAAAAAAAATACGGTTTTTTAATAATGCCGGGGTGCTGCTGGGCCGGACTGCGTATTGTATTCTTGTATTAATGACTGCCGCAATTGGGAGATTATAATCGAACCGCTCGCTGCTTTCGCGGCTCGCCCCTTAGCTTGTCGAGCGGTAATATTTTACGGGGGAGTTAACGAATTGCATAAAAACTTGAAATATATTTATGGTGGGCGCAGTTGGGATCGAACCAACGACCCTCAGCTTGTCGAGCTGATACTCTAACCAACTGAGCTATGCGCCCATCGTATTACTTGCTTGCCGTGCTGATACTCTGAAACGTTGTGTGAGCGAAGCGAACATCCGCAAATCAAAGCTTCCCGACATTGCGTTTTGCCGCGTCAGCGGCAACCAACTGAGCTACGCGCCCAACATGACGTGCCTTTTATCCGTATATAAAATTCCTGGCGGCCAGCAATTGAGCTATGCGCCAAAACACATTACTTCAAAACTTGCAGGTGTAAATTCTATACAAGCAGTTCATTTTAGTCAACACATATTTTGAAAACAGCCTTAAAATAAAGGCTTATTTTCACAAAAAAGCGTTTTTATTATAAGTTTTCATATGTATAATATTACTTGATTTTCACTTCATGAAACAAACGGACTTTGACAAGGAGATAAAATGATTAAGGATATTGAAAAGAAAATAGACCTTGTAATTGAGAATCTGAGAAAAAGGCATTTTGATGTCATTAATGTGCGGACGCCGCTTGAGGCAAAATCAGAGGTCATTAAGCTGGTGGCGGAGAATGAGACGGTCGGAATAGGCGGATCCCTTACAATAAGGTCAATAGATGTTATTGATGAGCTGATATCCGCGGGTAACAAGGTTATACATCACTGGCTGCCGGCCACATTCATAGACGAGATAAAGGCCGCGCGCAGGCGCGCTACTCAGGCTGACGTTTATCTAACAAGCACAAACGCAATAACACTTGACGGTGAACTTGTAAACATGGACACTTACGGCAACAGGGTAGCTGCCATGATATACGGGCCAAAACGCGTCATTATAGTGGCCGGATACAACAAGATAGTACGCAACGTGGATGAAGCTTTCAGGAAAATACGTGGGGAGACGGCCGTAAAAAATGCGCAGAGGCTGGGTGTTGAAGCGCCGGACAACCTGTGTAAGGTGGCCACTATAATTTATCAGCAGCCAAATGACACGCATATAAACATCATACTGGTCAATGCGGAACTCGGTTTTTGATTTTATGAAAAAAATCAGGGGTTTTGGATTTTTATGCGAAATATAAAATAAAACTGACAGGGAGTGCCATGAAAAAAACTATCAGTCTTGACGGGAAATGGAATTTTAACGTGAACGGCAAGGGTCATATAATAAAGGTGCCTTCAAACTGGTACCTTGAAGGCCATGATTTCGCCGGCATAGCCGAATACAGCAGGGTTTTTAAACTTTCAAAAGCCGCGGGAAAAAGATATTACGCTGTGTTCAAGGGCGTGGATTATTTCGCGGAAGTTTTCATCAACGGGAAATTTGCCGGAAAGCATGAGGGGTATTTCCAGCAGTTCAGGTTTGACATAACGGGCCTTGTCAGGGAAGGGTCAAATGACATTAAGGTCATTGTTAATTCGCCAAAGGAAGGCAAGGACGCCTGGCCGGACAGGAAACGCCTGATAAAAGGGATTTTTAACCATCATGACGCGAGGCCGGGCTCATGGGACAGGGAACACGGCCAGGACATGAATACTGGCGGCATATGGAACAGCGTTGAAATTCATGAGACCGGACTGCTGGAGATTGAACGGGTAAAAATGACGCCTTTACTCAAGGATGACGGCGTATGGAATACAGGGCATGAGATGATTGTTATAAACAATACGGGAAAATCGGTAGAAGCTGAGGTAAAGGCATTCATGGAACCGTATAATTTCAAGGGAAAGGGACTTGCCATAAAAAGAAAAGTCTGCCTTATGCCTGGCAAGAATGCTGTCTTGCTGCATTTTGATATAAAGCAGCCGAAGCTCTGGTGGACATGGGATTTTGGCAGGCCTAACCTTTATTCCATAAGCTATACCGTTGACGCTGAAGGCGAA
Source organism: uncultured Spirochaetia bacterium (assembly GCA_964398505.1). Lineage (GTDB taxonomy): Bacteria > Oederibacteriota > PGYV01 > PGYV01 > CAYNMZ01 > CAYNMZ01. The sequence continues at coordinate 2,462 of CAYNMZ010000019.1, read as the reverse complement.
AAGGATATTTTCCGCGACATCAGCGGCATAAGAGAATTTAAAAAAGGAGATGACGGCTGTTGGTACCTGAACGGCAGGAGATTTTTCATGCGCGGCAGCAACATAATACCGACACAGTGGCTTTCGGAGTACACGCGGGAGAAGATAAGGAAAGACGCTGAGATGATAAAGGAAGCCAACCTGAACACTATACGTGTTCACGCCCATGTGCAACGTGAGGAATTTTACAGGGAAATGGACTGTATGGGCATCATGGTATGGGCGGATTTCGCGCTTATATGGGGCTATGATGAAAGCGCTGAGTTAATGGAGAACGCAGGCAGGCAGATAAAGGATATGGTCAACTTGCACTATAACAGGCCTTCAATAACCTACTGGTGCTGTCATAACGAGCCTTTTGCGAGCGAAAAACAGCTTGACCCCGTATTATACCTTAAGGTTAGGGAAGAGGACCCGGTGCGCTATATAGACAAGGCCTCGGATTTTAAACAGCATTATTATCCCGGTTGGTATTATGACGCGACGCCCCTGGCGCTTTATATGGATATGCAAAACGCGAAAAAAGCATTTATTGTGTCAGAATATGGAGCCCAGGCCCTGCCGCAGGTCTCGACACTGAAAAAAATGTTTAAGCCGGCAGAACTTTTTCCGCCTGACATGAAGGCATGGGCCTTCCGCGACTTTCAGCCTGAACAGACATTTAACCAGGCGGGAGTGAGCATGGGCAATAGTATAGAGGAATTTGTGGAAAATTCCCAGGAATACCAGGCAAGGCTTATTACTGAGCTTACCGAAATGTACAGGATGTCGCGATATAAATATATAAGCGGGCTGCTTCATTTCATGATGGTTGAATGCTGGCCTTCCATAACATGGGCTGTTATCGACTATTACAGGAACCCTAAAAAGGGTTATTACGCGCTGAAAAGAGCCATGCAACCGGTTTATGCGAGCTACAGGCTTGTCCGCGGGAAAAAGCAGAAAGGCGAGCGCATGAGCTGGGGCACATTGTGGGATATGGTTTATGTAATAAATGATACGCACCAGGATATAAAAAATGCGAAGGTTGAGATGAAAATGACGGACGCGGACGGAAAGGTCTATTTCAGCGGCAGGAAAACGATTAAGAGGATAGCGCCTGATGATATAACATGGCCGTTTACGCCGGCGGACCTGACCGCTTTTGAAAAGGACCCTTTTGTAATACCCGACAGCGTGAAAGCCGGGAAACACAGGTTATCCCTGAAAGTCACAAAGGACGGGAAAGTTATCAGCGAAAATGAGATAGCGTACGTGGTGACTGAGAGGTTTTAGTGTCACGGATGCGAAAAATTTTCATATTATTTTGGAGGATAAATGATAAAACAGACTATGACTGATGAAATGAAAAGAGCGTTTCAGCTGATAGCGTTTTTCGGGCTTATAAGCCTTTTTGGCGACATAGTATATGAGGGCGCGAGGAGTGTTAACGGGCAGTACTTAAACGCGCTCGCGGCAAACGCGGCCATGGTAGGGCTGATAACCGGCCTTGGCGAATTTGCCGGATACGCCTTAAGGCTTATAACCGGATATTTCGCTGACAGGACAAAGGCGTACTGGGTATTTACATTTATAGGCTACGGCCTCATAGTTGCCGTGCCGCTGCTTTCGCTCACCGGGATATGGCAGGTGGCCGCGGTGCTCATGGTGCTTGAGCGAGTAGGCAAGGGCATAAGGGCGCCGGCGAAGGACGCCATAGTGTCGGGCGCGGCAAAGAGGGTTGGCACAGGCAAGGGATTTGCCATACAGGAAGTCCTTGACCAGATAGGCGCTCTTTCAGGGCCGCTTATTTTTACCGCGTATTTCGCCCTTACGGGCGGGGGCAGCAAATCCGTGGCTGATTACAGGGCGGCTTACGGGCTTTTCTGGATTCCTTTCCTGCTTGTGATGGTATTCGCTGTCATTGCCTATATGAAGGTGCCCGACCCGTCAAAGCTTGAGCCGCCAAAAAAGCCGCAGGAACCTGACACGATAACAGGCACATTCTGGGTTTATAACGCCTTCTCGTTTGTCACTGCCCTGGGCCTTGTGAGCTTTGCCCTGATGGGCTATCATTTCAAGGACAAGGGAATTGTGCCTGACGCCTTAATCCCAATAATGTACGCGATTGCCATGTCTGTTGACGGAGCAGCTGCCTTTGTAATGGGCAATCTCTACGACAAATTAAAGGAGAGAAGCGGCCATCACGCTGCCGGCTTGGCAACGCTTGTGATACTGCCCGTGTTGTCAGCGGCTATTCCTTTTCTCGCGTTCAGCGGCAATGTTTACGCGGCTTTCGGGGCAGCTGTGCTGCTTGGCGTGGTAATGGGCGCGCAGGAAACCGTTATGAAAGCAGGCATAGCGGATATAACGCCCATTAAGAAAAGGGGCACGGGATACGGGATTTTTAATTTCACGTTCGGGCTTGCCATGCTTGCCGCGGG
>CAYNMZ010000018.1:0-21533 GCA_964398505.1 uncultured Spirochaetia bacterium | reverse complement strand
GTGAACGGCTACCAGATGAAAAGCTACCGCTCTTTTGACGATACGCCGGCAAACACATATACGTATCCCAACCCCGTGCCTGGCTGGAAATATGTGACAGCCGGACAGCCGGGAAACTGGACTGTTGGCGATCCCTGTTCCACCGGCGACAGCTACATAACCGGCTCATGGAGCTCGGAGGTTTACCCGCAGATACTGCTTGACGACGTTGTGCCTGCCAATGTCCAGCTGTGCACGGGTATTGTCATGGCGGATGTGATGATAGATCCCGGAGGCTACGAGGGTTCGGACGCCATGGTGGTGTTAAGGAGCAACGGCAACGGCGCCTCGTCAAACACATACGGCCTGCTCTTGTCGGTTGACAACGCGCCGCTGAACGGCTATGTGGGCATACAAAAATGTTCGGGCGCGTCATGCAACTGGTACAACGGCGGAGTGACGGCAAATGTGGCTGGCGTTGTGAATAACAAGTGGCTGAGGACCAAGACTCAGATGACGCAGGTTGGCAATAATTATGTCTTCCAGGCAAAGGTATGGCCCAAAGGCGACCCTGAGCCCGGCACATGGACAATGACATGGACCGACGTAGGCGCCGGGTCAGATCCTTCGTGGAGATGTGATGGCGGCGGCACCTACAATGACTGGAGGCCGGGAATAGCGGAGCAAAGGGGAGCTTCGGGAAATACCCGGGACTCATACAATAACTTTGTCGTTTACACGCCGAACGCGTCAGCCAGTACTGTCATATACGATACCCTGCCGCTTGGCGTATCCTACGCGGGCTCAAACCCTCCGGCCAGCTCCACTGTCGGGGTTGTGGCATGGAACCTTGCGGGGGTTGAAAACCAGTCAGGCACCCTGACTTGGTGGGGCACAATAAACAGCTGTAATATACTTACGAATTCGGCCAATATCAGCGGCGGCTCTCCGGCTGTAAATATCAGGTCAAATGAAGTGTGGGTTGACCTTGTATGCGGTACCCCGTCTTTCACTCCTACGGCCACGCCTACTCGTTCATGGACAGCCTCACCCACTGCGCCCGGAACTTTCACTAACACGCCGCCAATAACCCCGACACCGACAAACAGCGCGACTTTCACGGCCACGAGTACTGCCACGGATACTGCCACCGCGACGCCTACAAGGACACCGGCCCCGGCAAATCTTGAGGTCATTCTTGAAGCCATTGACACAAGCACCATTTCCGGAGGCAACGCGCAGATAAGGGTCGTAGTAAGGAATACGGGACAGGAAAGGGCCGAGAATGTCATACTTGCGGCGGGCCTGCCTGACCCTTTGCTTGCGGTTTTCAACTTAGCTCTCGCGGACAATGCGGGCTGGACGCTTATGGGCCTTTCAATAACAAGGCTGATAAGCGCGGTTAATCCGGGCCAGGCCCTGGAATTCACGTACACAATAACAACGGCAGAGGGACTTCCTTCGGGCCAGATCATTAATATACCAGCGGCTGTTGCCGATTATGTCCTATATCCTGCGCCTGCGCCTTCTATGCCGGCACAGGCGCTGAGCAACCCCGCTTTTATAACTGTCGGTGACATAGTGGTATATCCAAATCCTTTTAATCCCGGCACAGCGGTGGGCGGAGCGTGCAAGTTCGCGAACCTGCCCAAGAACACCTATATAAACATATTTACGCTTTCGGGCGAGCTTGTACAGGCTTTCAAGAACCGCACAGCTTATGTCTTCTGGGACGGCACCAACAGGCAAGGCAGGAAAGTCTCACCCGGCGTTTACTATTACACGATAACCTGGGACGAGGAAAGGCAGAAGCTCGCGGGAAAGCTGTTTGTGGTTGGAGGGAAGTAGATAATAACCAATATCCAATAACTAAATAGCCATAAACCATAAACTGTAAACCGTAAACCGTAAGCCATAAGTCATAAACCATAAAAAAGCCTATAAAACAATCTTTTCCCAATCTTTTCTCAACTCTTTTCTCAACTTTCACTACCACAGCAGGCTGGGGCTGTGATATAATCTTTGCATTATAATTCCAAGGAGAACTTTGCTGATGAAGATAGCGATTGTCGGCGCAGGAATAACCGGCCTGACAGCGGCTTACAGGCTTGCAAAAGCAGGGCATGAAGTAACTGTGTTTGAAAAGGAAAAATTCACGGGCGGCCTGGCCTCTGCCATAGACTTTTCCGGCGCGAAGCTTGACAGAATATACAGGCATATTTTCAAGAGCGACCTGCATTTTGTTAAGCTCGTTGACGAGCTGGGACTTACGGACAGGTTCACTTGGATTGAGTCCAAAATGGGATGGTTTGACGGCAAGAAACTCTATCCCTTTACTACGCCTTTGCACGTGCTTTCGTTCTCACCCCTGCCTTTCATTGACAGGCTAAAGCTCGGCCTTATGACGGTTTACCTGGCAAGGGTGAATGACTGGAAAAAATACGAGAAAATCACGGCCAGGGACTGGATAATCAAATACGCGGGCAGGAAAGTATATGACACTGTCTGGGGCGCCCTTTTAAACCAGAAGTTCGGGTCCAGGGCAGGGGACATTGCCATGACATGGCTTTACGGCAGGATACACGCGAGGATAGCTTCGCGTGTGTCAAAGGAACTGCTCGGTTACATGAACGGAAGTTTCCAGGTGCTGATAGACAGGCTGGAGGCTGAGATAAAATCAGCCGGCGGGAAGATATTGACTTCAACGGCGGTTAACAAGGTGCTTGTTGAATCGGGCAAGGCCTATGGCCTGTCAGCCGGCGGCGCTGAAATCAGGTTTGACAGCGTGCTTGTGACTGCCGCGCCCGAACTGCTTTCAAAAATGGCTGAATTCCCGGCCGATTACGCTGAAAGGCTGAAAAAACTTGAATATTTCGGCTCAATAGTCATGGTCATGTCAATGAAAAACAGCATAACCCCTTATTACTGGCTCAATATGGCAGCTCCTGACTCGCCTTTTGTTGCCGTGATTGAGCATACGAACTTTATCGGCCCGGAAAATTATTCAGGCAACAGGATAGCGTACCTGGGAAAATACCTTCCTGTGACGGACCCTCTTTATAAAAAGCCGGATTCTGAAATAAAGCAGGTTTTCTTTTCTTACCTGAAAAAATCCTTTCCTTCATTTGACGAATCTGGTGTTATTGAGTGGAAAGTCACAAGGGAGCCATATTCACAGCCCATAGTGCCGCTTGAATACTCAAAAATAAAGATAGATTACAGTTCGCCCGTAAAAGGGCTTTATACAGCGAATATGAGCCAGATTTACCCCGAAGACCGGGGTATGAACTTCGCGGTCATGCAGGGTAATGAGGCGGCAGCGATAATTGCGGGTCAAAAATAAAAAGCATGAGCGAACGGAGGACGGATCAAATGAGGATATCGGCGTTTTTTCCCGCTTATAACGAGGCTTTGAACGTCGGCGAGCTTTCAAAAAAGACATCCGCGGTGCTTAAGGGCATATGCGATGACTATGAAGTCATTGTGGTAAACGACGGCTCAAGGGATAACACGGTTGAAGTTATCAATGAAGTCATGAAGAACGACCCGAAAGTAAGGCTGATTAACCATGAAAAGAACAAGGGTTACGGCGGCGCTGTAATGACAGGGCTTTATTCCGCAAAATTTGAGTGGGTGTTTTTCACTGACGGAGACGGCCAGTTTGATGTCTCGGAAATTCCGCTCCTTGTAGGCCTTACAAGTGAATGCGACCTTGCTGTGGGTTTCAGGATAAAAAGGGCAGACCCTTTCATAAGGAAGCTGAACGCTTTCATGTGGGGCTCGCTTGTAAAGCTCCTGCTCGGGTTCAGGGTCAGGGATGTGGACTGCGCGTTCAAGCTCATAAAAAAGGAAGTGATTGACAGGGCGCAGCTTGAGTCCGACGGCGCGCTCATTTCCACGGAACTCCTTGCAAAAGCCGCGAAGATGGGTTATAAGATAAGGGAGATCGGCGTGCATCATTACCCGAGGAAAGCAGGCACGCAGACAGGCGCGAACCCGAAGGTGATCATAAAGGCTTTTATAGAGCTGTTCAAATTCTACGGAAAGCTGAAAAAATGGGGAAAAAAACAATAACAGTTACGGCTTTATTGCTCCTGTCAGGCATGATATACGCCGGCGGATGGGCGGGTGCCGACATACTAAGGGAAAAAACAGGCGTCCGGGCCATAGCGCTGGGCGGGGCCTATACTGCCATGTCAGGCGGGGTGGAATCGATAAATTACAACCCCGCGGGACTGACCGGACTTACTGCAAGGGAAGCGGAGCTTTTCTATAATGTGACGGACTTGAGCGGCCTGCAGGTTTTTTACGGCGCATTTGGCCAGCCTTTTGAAACTTTCCTTGTGGAGGGATTTTTCGGCGCCGCGCTTTCATACAGGACCATACCGGAGATAGCCAATGACGACGCTCCTGACCCTTCTGTTGATTATTATGACCTCTCGTTCGCGGCATCCTTCGCGGACACACTGCACGGCATATTCTCAGAGGAATTCTTCAAGCAGATATCATACGGATTGACGGCCAGGATAATACTTCAGCAGATAGGTCCTCACCGCGGCTCGGCCATTGCGTTTGACGCGGGACTTGTTTTCGCCCCGGAAAATACAGGTTTTAGGGCAGGGCTGTCTCTGATGAACGTGGGCCTGCCTATGGGCACTATACGAGGGGACGCGGCTGAAGGTGATCCGGCGCTATCGGATTCGCCTCTTCCGCTGACCCTGAAGCTTGGCGCTTACTATCTCATGAAAATAGACGAAAGCAATGAGACCGGAATAAGCGCTGATTACAGCCACGATTTCTACGATTTTGGCTCAGTGTCGCTCGGTATTGAACACAGCCTGATGAAAACCCTTTACCTGAGGCTTGGTTACTGCCTGCCTTTGGCCGACAACAACCCGCATACATTGTCAGCGGGGCTGGGCATATACATAACGACGACAGTGCCTGTGGAAGTGACTGTCGGGTTGAATTACGCATTTAAGCTTCTTTTGTGGGATGCTTTCAACGAACCCGGGCCGGGCCATGCCGCCTCTCTGATACTGAGGTTTTAGCCATGCGCTTTATGGCCGTTACCGCGGCCTTGATTTCCTGCCTTCTCTCCGTGTCCGGGGTTTCAGCCGCAGGATCCTACGGGATGCTGAATTACAGGGCTGACGCCATCAATGCCTTCATTGTCTATTCCGACATATACCCTTCGGGCATATCGGCCTTAAGCCATGAATTTACGGGGATCGTAAAAAGGGTTAAACCCGCGTATATCGCGTATTCGGAATTTGAGTCAAAGCGCATGACGGGGTACATCATTTCAATCTCAGGTTCGCTCGCTGCCTTAGGACTTGCCGTGTGGGGCTTTTCCGACGGAGGCGGCGCAAATACCGGGCTTATAATCGGCGGCGCCGCTGTTGCCTGGGCATCGGGACTTTTATCTTCAATGTTCATCAGGGATTCTGACAGCGCTTTTTACAGGTGCGTGCACGAATACAACAGGGCGGCTGTATCGGCTTTCATCATGAGGGGCGGCGGTGGAATAAAAAAGGATGTCAGTTTTTAGCATGGACAGCTTAAAGTGTCTGCTGAAATCAAGGATACCGGGGCGTGGTTCTGGGTCATATGGCAGAGGCATGAACCGGGAATTGACGCGGATGTGAGGAAAAGGCTGTCAGGCGCTTTTTCCGAGAGGATAAACTTAAGGAAGCATGACGGCACGATACTGCTTACGGTTTATGAGGCCAAAAAAGCGGGAAAACGGTAAGGAAAACGGTAGCGCTTGACAAGACAGAAAACGCGGGATATAATGATTTATATATCAAAATACAGGAGGAAAAAAAATATGAAAAAAACCTTTATTGCTCTTGTTATTCTTTCGTTTTGCGTGCCGGTTTTTGCCGGTTTGTCTGACATTGAATCCATGTCAGCCGGAGCTTATCCCAGGGGCCTGGCCATAGCGGATATATATGGAAAGGCCGCAAACCAGCTCATAGTCGCCAATTTTGGCGAGGACACACTTATAGGCCAGGAAAACAAGGGTGAGCCTGCCTCTTCCGTAATGGTGTTTTCCGGCAACACGCGAAAGGACATAAGCGCGGGCAAGTCGCCAAGGGGCGTAGCTTCCGGGGACCTTGACGCTGACGGCATTGACGACCTGGCTGTTTCAAATTACGCTGACGGCACAATTTCCCTGATAACGGAGAAGGGTACGCTGGTTACCACGCTCATTGCGGGCAAACACCCTGTGGGCGTTGCCATAGGCGACATTAACGGCGACAAAAAGAACGATGTGGCAGCGGCTGTTTACTCGGAGAACAAGGTTGTAGTATTCCTCTCGTCATCTGACAAGTCGTGGGAAAAAATTGAAATCGCGGTTCCGGCCGCGCCGACGGACGTTACTATCGGGAAAATCGGCAGTGAAAATGCGCTGGTTTCGGCAAATTACGGCGCCGGAAGCGCAAGTATAATAAAGTATTCGGCAGGCGCGCTGTCCGTTGCCAATGAGGTGAAAATGGGCGGCGGCGTATGCAAGGTTGAGTTAAGTGACGTGACAGGGGACGGGATAAACGACCTTGTGGCCGCGAATTTCTATGACAACACGGTTTCAGTACTGAAGGGGGGCGCCGCGGGCAGCCTTGAGGAGCAGGTTGTATACAGGCTAAACGGCTCAAGGCCGAACGGCATGGCAGTGGCGGACATAAACAGGGACGGCCTCAACGACGTGGTGACCGCAAACAGGGACAGCGACACCATAGACATACTTGTGCAGGAGAACGGCGTATTAAAGCTCGCGCTGTCGCTTACTGTGACAGGCGACGAGAAAAAGGAATACGGTCCTGTGGAAGCCGCGATAGGCGATATAAACGGTGACGGGCTGAATGACATAGCTTTTACGCATATGCGTTCCAATACGGTGAGAGTGCTTTACCAGGTAAAGGCGCTGTCGACGGCTGAATCGAAGATTGAGTTCGCGGAGGAAATGAACGAGGCAAACACATACAATTACCCGAACCCGTGCTCTGACAAGACAACCATAAGGTTTTCCCTGGCCGCGCCTGCTGACGTGAAAATAATGATAACCGACCTGAGCGGCAAGCCCGTTTGGACAAAATCTCTGGCAGCGAAGGATACAAGGCCCGGCATTAACAACGTGGACTGGAACGTGGTAAATGACAATAACAGGCCCGCGGCTAACGGCGTGTACCTGCTGAATGTGTTCGCGGGAGACAAGACGGTTACCAAGAAGATAGCGGTCGTCAGGTAAAACAATTAATAATAAGTAATGAATTATTAATAATAAGGGCATATTATATAAGTCGCTGGGCGGGGAAACCCGCCCTTTGACATTAAAGGGGACGGATGAAAAGGACAATAGCCGCTGTCATATTGCTTTTTGCGTGTAAAAGCGCGTTTGCCGTGATTGGCACGGCGGGCGGCCCGGCGCCATACCTTAAAATGGGCATTGGCGCCAGGGGGACGGCCTTAAGCGGAGCCTTTTCAGCCTATTATGACGACGCCTCCTGCGCCTTCTGGAACCCGGCGTCAGCGGCGCTTTCCGAAAAGATCTCCGTCGCGAGCATGGTTTCACTGATGACACAGGACAGGACGCACAGCTTTATAGGCGCCGTGTTTCCTTTTGAGTGGGGAGCCCTTTCCGCGGGGCTATTGAACCTCTCGGTTGAAAACCTTGAAGGCAGGCCCGACTATGACACCCCGGAATACTATCTTTTCTCAAACTCCGACAATGCCGCGCTTTTTTCATACAGCCGCAGGATAACGCAGTGGCTCTCGGCAGGCGCGGGAATAAAGGTCATTTTCCGCAACATAGACAGCGTCCAGGCCTGGGGGCTGAGCCTTGACGCGGGCGCTCTCATAAAGCCGCTGGAAAACCTGTCCCTGGCAGCGGTGCTGTCCGATTTTTTAAACCATCAGGAATGGAGCACCGGCAGGGTGGAGCATATACTCTTTGCCATGAAACTGTCTGTCCTGGCCGAACTGGTTGAAAAACAGCTTAAGCTATCCCTTGAGGCGGAACAGCTTGAAGCTTCGGAATTCTCTCTGAAGGCCGGCGTTGAGGCCGTGCTGTTCAGGGTGTTCTTCCTGCGGGCGGGAAGCTCTTACGGTTTTAAAAGCTGGTATTTTGACTATACCGCAGGCGGCGGTGTCAGGTATGCTTTCGGCGGCGTCATGCTTCAGGCTGATTACGGGCTTGTAAGGGAGGAGTTTTACAGTACGACCGACTTGAACCACAAGTTCTCGCTGTCTGCGTACTTTTGATATCTCAGGCTGACTGCACCTTGTCTTCCACCATAGCGGCTTTTTTTGCCGCTGTCCTGTCATAAACCCTTGCCCACCTTCCCGTGGAAAAATAAATACCGTTAAGCAGGCTGGCTGTTGCTGCGCTTATGACGAGCGCTATCCAGATGCCGCACTCATTCAAGCCGTTCACTGACGGCAGGAAATGCGCGAGGCTGCCGCGTATCAGCAGGAGCGATATGAAGGCGATTGCCGTTGAAGGCACGGTGTCGCCGGCGCCGCGTATCACGCCCTGGAAGACAAACAGCAGTGAAAAGAAGAAATATGTGAATGTGACTATCCTGAAATATGACACTGTCCCGGCTGTCACCTCGGCGCTTTTTGTGAATATTGAGGCGATATGCGGGGCGAAAAGGTTGACTGCCGTGAAAAACAGGGCCGAGAAACCGAGCGAGATGGCGACGGCCCATTTTAAGGCTTCGTTGACCCTGTGCCTTTTGCCCGCGCCCAATGCCTGGGCGGTGAACGCTGAAGCTGCGGCGCCGAGCGACATGGCAGGCAGGAAAGAGAACTGGTCTATCCTCATCCCTATGCCGTACGCGGCAACCACGCCTGAACCGTATTTATTTACCGCGGATATGACTATTATGGCGCTGAAGGACACTATTATCATCTGGAGGGATATCGGGAACCCCAGCTTAAAAAGCCTCATTATAAGGGGAAAGTCAGTCGTGTAGTCCCATTTCCTGATGTCATAGGTTGGGTCCTTATGAGCAAGGTAAATGAGGGCGCCTACGGACGTAATCGCGCCGGCTATTACTGTGGAGAGGGCCGAACCTGCTATGCCGAGCCTGGGAAAAGGCCCAAGGCCGGCTATAAGCGCCGGAGCAAGCAGTATGTTGAGAAAAACATAAGCTGCGAGAATTATGAGCGGGGTGACTGAGTCGCCGAGGCCGCGCAGTATTCCGGAAAACCAGTTCTGCGTGAACATGAAAATAACTCCTGAAAATATGATTACGAGAAAAATCCATGCGTCATGGCGTATATTCCCGGGGGTGTTGAGAAGTTTTAGGACAGGCATGGCGAAAATTATGCCGGCTGCCGAGAGTACCACGACCATTGCGAGCACGCTTAAAAATGAGTTGGCCATTATTTTTTTCAGCATTGCCATGTCCTTCATCCCGTAAGCCTGGCCGGTCATTATTACCGTAGCCACGGCAACGCCTATCATGACGGATATAAGCATGAACATGACGGGCATGCTCGCTGATATGGCGGCCAGCGCGTCCGGGCCTATCAGCCTTCCGACCCAGAAAGCGTCTATGGAGTTGTAAAGCGACTGCAGCATGTCGCCTATTATTACCGGCGCTGAATAAGCAAGCAGGTTTTTAAGCGTGTTTCCTTCAGTCAGGTCCTTCATATAATCTCCTGTCCGGTTTAGATTCGGTTTTATAATCATATTATAAACATGGCTTCAGGTAAAGGAATTTATCGTTGAAAACCGGGTTTTTATTATGGTATAATTCAATCATAAAATTTAAGGAGGGTCGCATGAAAAAGATTTCGCTTCTGTTTCTGTTTGTTTTCGCTGTTTCCTCGGCAATTATGGCAGGCGCATGGAGAAATTACGAGGATTATAAAAGCTATCTTGATGCGAGGAAGACTGCGAAGGCTGCGGAAGCTGAGGGTGATACGGCCACTGCGGTTTCAAATTACCTGAAGGCAGCTGAATACTGTGAAAAATCCGCTACAAAGAACTACCAAGCATGGCAGATAAACAATGCCGCTTTTGTACTTATAACAAAGTTTAAGACAGCGGTCGGCTACGCTGAAAAGCTCGCGAAACTTGAGTCCATGAAGCCGAGCCCTGAGAAAGTCGCGTACCAGAAAGAGCTCGCGAATCTGTTCGGCCTCCAGCTTCCGCTTATAGAAGAGGCGGCCCGCTACCTTGAAAAGGCCGCCGGCCTGGGCGATGAACTTGAGGCAGCCGGTGCAATAAAGAGCAACTCGGAGTTCTGCGCATGGGTAAAGGATTTTGTGAACTCGAATACGGAATCAGCTGAAAGCTCTGCCGGCAAACAGGAATAATAAGTATTGTTTAAAAGGCGGCCTGTAACGGGCCGCCTTTTTTATTTAGTGGGGCTTAGCGAAGTGGTAACGAGCTTAGCCCCACTTATACCCGAGCCATTATAATGGAGATAATGGCGAGAGGTATGGGGCTTAGCGAAGTGGTGACGGGCCGGCCCGGACACACAAAAAGGAATTTTTCAATGTGTTTTTTTTACCTTTATGCTATACTGTCAAAAAATAAAAAGTGGAGAAAAAATGGAACCTGTTGAGACAGCTATGAAAATAGGAGTGCTTGTTTTCGCCGTTGTAATCCATGAGGTGGCGCACGGCTGGGTGGCGTATAAGCTTGGGGACCCTACGGCGAAGGACATGGGTAGGCTGACGCTGAACCCGCTTCCGCACATTGACCCTTTCATGTCCGTGCTCCTGCCGGCTTTCCTCATATTTTCAGGGTCGCCTTTTGTTATAGGCGGCGCGAAGCCCGTACCCATAAACCCGGCTTATTTCAGGAACAATAAAAAGGACGTGATGCTTGTAAGCCTTGCGGGCCCGGCTTCAAACCTGATTATGGCATTTATAGGAATAGGGCTTTTCATCGCTGCGGCGAAAATAGAGTTCTTAAGGACGCCCGGCACATTCATGCTCCTGCAGTACCTCATACTCATAAACATAGTGCTGGCGGTGTTCAACCTCATACCCATACCGCCGCTTGACGGCTCAAAGATAGTGATGGGGCTGCTTCCGGACGAAGCCGCGTATAATTACGCGAGAATAGAGCCTTTTGGAATGATGATAATAATAGTACTTCTTATGATGGGTTTTTTCAGGGCAGTGCTTATACCTGTCCTTATAGGCGTTCAAAAAATACTCAATTTTTTCATTTAATACCGGAGGAAAATAATGCAGACCGTATTAAGCGGGATGAGGCCGACAGGAAAGCTTCATCTCGGGCACCTGGAAGGCGTGCTGAAAAGCTATGTTGAGATGCAGGAAAAGTACCGCGCTTTTTACATGGTCGCGGACTGGCACGCAATAACCACCACATATGAAGGACCCGAGGATATCAGGGCGAATACAATAGAACTTTACAAGGACTGGCTATCAGTCGGGCTTGACCCTAAAAAAGCCTGCATGTTCGTGCAGTCGTATGTAAAGGAGCACGCCGAACTTTACCTTCTTTTGGGGATGTTTACTCCCGTGCCATGGCTGGAAAGGAACCCGACATACAAGGAACAGCGCCAGGAACTCAAGGAAAAAGACCTTTCAACATACGGTTTCCTGGGTTATCCGGTGCTGCAGGCCGCTGACATTCTGGTTTATAACGCTCACAAGGTCCCGATTGGAGAGGACCAGCGGCCGCATCTTGAGCTTACGCGTGAAATAGCAAGACGTTTTAACAACCTGTACGGAAAATTTTTCAACGAACCGCAGGAGATACTGACGGAACAGCCAAAGCTTCCGGGCATAGACGGCAGGAAAATGAGCAAAAGCTACAATAACGCCATATACCTTACTGACGCGGAAAAGGACGTTACACAGAAGGTCAGGAATATGTTCACGGACCCGGCAAAGATAAAGAAAAATGACAGGGGAAACCCTGATAATTGCGTTGTATTTGCCTTTCATTGTGTTTACAATGAGTCAGAAAAGCCGCTGGTTGAATCAGAATGCAGGGCAGGAAGCAGGGGTTGTGTGGATTGCAAGATGGCCGCGGCCGCCAGGATAAACGAAAGCCTCATGCCCGTAAGGGAGCGGCGCGCGGAAATAGACAAAAAGCAGAACCTTGTGCTTGAAATGATAGAGGATGGAAACAGGCGGGCAAAAGCTGCTGCTGAGGAAACCATGTCCGGCGTAAGAAAATTGATGAGGATTTAATCCCGGTTTCGATTAAGGTAATACGGTTAAAAGTTTTGGAGACTATGATGGCACAGGAAACGGATTATCAGTTGAAACTTGCGGTGTTTGAGGGGCCTTTTGACCTCCTGCTGTACCTCATCCGCAAGAACCAGATAGACATATACGACATCCCTATAGCTACAATAACAGAGGAATACCTCGCTTACATTGAGATGATGAGCAAGCTGAACCTGAACGTGGCCAGCGAGTTCATCGTAATAGCCGCGACACTGCTATACATAAAGTCAAAGATGCTCCTGCCCAAGGACGAGCTGTTGGAGGGGGAGGAAGAGGATCCGCGCATGGAACTCATGCAAAGCCTGATTGAATACAGTTTGTATAAGGAAGTGTCCGAAAAAATGCGCGTTTTCGAGGCCAAGAAAAGGGACCTCTTTGAGAGGCTTTACCCAATAAACGTGGCTGGCGAGGATAAGGAACTCCAGCTTGACATATACGCTCTTGTAAAGGCTATGGATGACGTGCTTGGACGCATAAAGGAAAGAAGGCAGATATTGATCCCGGGCGAGAAAATACGCGTCAAGGACAGGATGTATGAAATAATTGACTTGCTTAAGAACGCCGACAGCATAAGTTTCTTTTCCATGTGTTCCGGCGGCAAGAACCGTATATATGTAATAGCACTTTTCCTGGGCATACTGGAACTTTTAAGGCTTAAGGTAATAAGCGTTTTTCAGGATAAACTTTTTGAGGATATAAGGATTTATATGGTCAATCGGGAGTTTGACCTCACAATACTTGACAACATAAGGGAGTGACATGGCAAAGCAGGAAGCGGAAAACATAATACAGGCGCTTTTGTTTACGACTGACAAGCCGCTTACGGCACAGGTAATAGCCGCAGCCGCGGACATACAGCCAAAGGAAGTGGAGGAGGCGGTTGACCGTATTAATATAAGGCTTCGTGAGTCTAACTCGCCTGTAATGATAAAACAGGTGGCCGGCGGATATGAGTTCCTCACACTTCCCGAGTACGCGCCTTATATAAAGAAGCTTTACAAGAACAGGTTCCTTGCCAGGCTTTCAAAACCCGCGATGGAAGTACTTGCCATAATAGCCTATAAGCAGCCTATAACAAAACAGGAAGTTGAGGTAATAAGGGGTGTTAATTCCGACGGGGTTTATCATACACTGCTCGAGAGGAAACTTATTAAGATAGCGGGCAGGAAGGAGTCGCCGGGAAGGCCACTGCTTTACGGCACGACCAAGGAATTCATGCAATACCTTGGAATCAACTCGCTTGAGGAACTGCCGAAACTGGACGAGATAAAGAGCATACTTGAAAAGGAAGAGAATACGGAAAATTGGGACGACAGAATAGAGAACGCTAAGAACCAGGCACTTTTTGATTTCGGTGAGGAAGGAAAAAGCGTTGAAAAGAGGTATATAGAAGAAAAGGAGGTAGCGGAAATGGAAGACATGGAAAACTCCGGCGGTACAGAATCGTCGGACGAGGCTGCCGGAAAGAAGAGGTGGCAGGAAGAGTACGAGGAACAGTACGGCGAAAAGGAAGAGGATGCCTACGGACGCAAGGACGGCGAGGAAGAGCTGGAGGACGAGGAAGAAAATGAGGCTGGCGAGCTTGATGACATTGATGACGAAGAAGATGAAGAGGATGATATTGAAGACGAAGATGAAGAAGATGATGACGAGGATGATGACGAGGCGTACGAAGACGAACATGATTTTGACGATGAAGATGAAAATTAGGGTTTAAAAATAAAAAGCAGCCGTGCTGTAAAAAGAAGAGAGAGCGTGATTATGAAGAACGACATAAAGCGCAGTGAAAAAATCGGCAGCCGGGGTATGGTCAGGCTGCATGTATTTCTTGCGCGCTGTGGAGTGGCTGCTAGGCGTAAGGCCGAACAGATGATGAAGGAAGGGAGGGTAAGCGTAAATGGCAGTATTGTGTCACAGCCGGGAGCGAAAATAGACCCTGCTAAAAGCTTTGTGAAGGTTGACGGAAAGCTCGTGAAACCTGAAAAAAAAATATACGCCGTTCTTTACAAGCCGGAAGGATGCGTGTCGACTTCCGAGGACGAAAAAGGACGGCGGACGGTTTTAGGCGTACTTGACGGCGCTTTTAAGGAAAGGGTTTTCAGCGTGGGAAGGCTGGACTTTAACACAACCGGCTGCCTGCTCATCACGAATGACGGTGAATGGGCGAACAGGATAACCCATCCGCGGTTTGAGGTTGAGAAAGAATATACGGCGAAAATAGAAGGCAGGCTTACGCCTGAAGCCGTTGAAAGGCTCTTAAAGGGCGTAACGTTGGAGTCCGGCAGGGTAAAGGCGAAAAAAGCCGGAGTCAGGGCCAGGAATGAGAAAAACGACATCATATTCATTGTGATAACAGAAGGAATATACCATCAGGTAAAGGACATGCTGAAGGCGGTCGGGCTTTCGGTTATCAGGCTAAAAAGGGAGCGCGTGGGGATTGTTACTGTAAAAGGGATGCAGCCGGGGCAGTGGCGTTTCCTTACGGAGCCGGAGATAAATTATTTCAACAGGGGGGATAAATGAAGGATAAAATATCCGGTTACAGGAAAAGAATAGATTTAATTGATGCGAAGCTGGCCGAACTTCTCCACGAACGA
The DNA here is from genome assembly GCA_964398505.1 of uncultured Spirochaetia bacterium. Classification (GTDB taxonomy): domain Bacteria; phylum Oederibacteriota; class PGYV01; order PGYV01; family CAYNMZ01; genus CAYNMZ01. The sequence goes on along the minus strand of CAYNMZ010000018.1, from coordinate 6,729 downwards.
GCCGTTAACATAAAGAAAATAGCGGCCATAAAGAACGCTGCCGGCGCTCCTGTATATGACCTGGGGCGTGAAGCCTTGATACTTAAGAAACTGAAAAAAGGGCTTTTTCCCGAGGCGGGACTTAGGGCGGTTTTCAACGAGATATTCTCTGTAAGCCGCGCCATGCAAAGGAAGGTTGTGACCGCGTATCTGGGGCCCGTGGCTTCTTACTCGCACCTGGCCGGCATTTCCAGGTTCGGAAAATTCTCGGAATTTAAGGCCGAGGACAGTATAAGGGACGTTTTTCTTGAAGTGGAAAAAGGCAACGCTGACTACGGCTGCGTGCCTATAGAGAACTCCACCGAAGGCGCCGTAAACTACACCTATGACATGTTGGCGGACTCGGACCTTAAGATATGCTCGGAAATAATGCTGCAGATAAACCATAACCTTTTGTCAAACGCGGCGTCGCTGAAGGCCGTAAAAAAGGTGTATGTGCACCCGCAGACCAGGGCGCAGTGCAGGTCCTGGCTTGAGGCAAACCTTCCGGGTGCGGAACTTGTTGAAGTTTCAAGTAATTCCAAGTCAGCGCTGCTGGCTGCAGGGGATAAAAACGCGGCAGGCATAGGCAGCGAGCTTGCGGCTGAGGAATACGGTGTAAAAATATTGGCACGCTCAATACAGGACATGGCTGACAATTACACTAGGTTCTTCATAATAGGCAGCCAGATAAACAGCAGGACGGGTGATGACAAGACTTCCATTATGGTTTCAATAAAGGATAAAGTGGGCGCGCTTTACAGCCTTTTAAAGCCCTTCCAGACGCACTCAGTAAACCTTACAAACATAGAATCAAGGCCGTCAAGGAAAAAGGCCTGGGATTATTATTTTTTTGTGGATTTTAAGGGACATGTAGATGACAAAAAGGTTAAGGCTGCGTTGAAGGAAGTGGATAAAAACTGCGGTTTTGTGAAAGTCCTGGGGTCATATCCGAGGTTTTAAAAAGTTTCTGGCGGCAAAGTGTACTTACAATAAAAATAAACGGAGCGAAAAATGGCGAAAAGCGATCTGTATAAAAAGGCGGGCGTTGACATAGACGCGGCAACAAGGGCCTTGAAGGCGGCAAAAGCCGCGATAAAGTCCACATTCAACAAAAACGTGGCCACTGACATTGGCTCTTTTGGCGGGGTTTACAGGATATCAAAGGACAAGATGCTGGTCTCGTCAACGGACGGAGTCGGCACAAAACTGGCCATTGCGCAGGAAATGGGTATCCATGACACTGTCGGGCAGGATATCGTCAACCACTGCGTAAACGACATACTCGTAATGGGCGCAAAGCCGCTTTTCTTTCTTGATTATTTCGGAACCGGAAAGCTGGAAGGCAGTGTGCTTGTAAAGGTCATTTCGGGGATGGCGAAGGCGTGCAGGGAAAACAACTGCGTATTGATAGGAGGCGAGACTGCCGAGATGCCGGGCACTTACAAGCCAGGGGACTATGACCTTGTAGGCACAATAGTGGGCGAGATAAACAACGGCCGTATAATAACCGGCGAAAAGGTGAGGCCCGGCGACATTGTGCTCGGCCTGCCCTCGGTCGGCCTGCATACAAACGGCTATTCGCTGGCCAGGAAGGTTTTCAAGGACAGGGGGGTATCGTACAGGAAAGTTTTCAGGGAACTAAACGGGCCGCTTTACAGGGCCATGCTGAAGCCTCACAAGTCTTACCTGTCCTCGGTTTACCCGCTCATCGGGAAGTTTTTCCCGTACGTTCACGGCATAGCTCACCTTACAGGCGGCGGGTTCTATGACAATATAATCCGCGTCCTGCCTGAAAAAACACGTTGCATCATAAAGAACGGCTCGTGGCCCGTGCTTCCCGTGTTTAAGCTTATCCAAAAGACCGGTAATGTCGGTGATGAGGAAATGCACAGGGTATTCAATATGGGAATAGGAATGACGCTTATTGTTGACAGGTCAAAAGCCGGAGCTGTGAAAGAATTCCTTGCGTCCCGGAAAGAGCGAGTTTATGAAATAGGAAAAATAGAAAAAGCTGAAAAATCAGTGATTATTGAAGGAATATGACATAAAACAGACGCGCATAGCGTGGAAAAGGAGGAGTGTATGAGCCAGGTTACAATGATTGTTGTGGGTGCTGTGGGCCTTTTGGTTATAATCTGCATCGCGATTTTCAACAGGCTTGTTTCGCTTAAAATGCGGGCAAGCGAGGCGTGGTCGCAGATTGACGTGCAGCTTAAAAAAAGGTTTGACCTCGTGCCGAACCTTGTGGAGACAGTGAAGGGCTACGCGGCGCACGAAAAGGCGGTCTTTGAGAATGTCACAAAAGCAAGGGCCATGATGCAGGGTGCCGGAGGCGATGTGGGAAAGACCGCCGAGGCCAGCAATATGCTGACGGGCGCCCTGAAATCGCTTTTTGCCGTAGTGGAGAATTACCCCGAGCTTAAGGCAAACGAAAATTTCAAGATGCTGCAGATGGAACTTGCGGGAATAGAGGACAGGATAGCGTACGCGAGGCAGTTTTACAATGAGTCTGTGCGTATGTACAATGAGTACCAGCAGCAGTTCCCTGGCGTTATTTTCGCGGGAATGTTCGGACACAAGCCTTCTGTATTCTTTGAGATAGCTGAAGCGGAAAAAGCCGCGCCGCAGGTAAAGTTTTAAACGCAATTAATAATAAAACGTTAATTATTGATTTGGAAAGGCAGGAGATAAGTGGTCTATGAGGATATAGCGCAGAACAAGAGGAACACCTGGTTCTTGATGTTCCTCGTTATAATAATAATATCAGGACTTGGCTATGTAATAGGCGAGTTGTACGGCAACCCGTTGACTTTTACCGTTGTGGCAGCTTTAGCGGCCTTTTTCAGCGCGTTTTTCTCCTATTATTTCAGCGATTCTGTAGTGATAATGGTGACAGGGGCGGTCGCGGCTGACCCCAAAATACACCGGCAGTATTTCATGTCAGCCGAGGGGCTGGCACTTGCCGCGGGCATACCGATGCCAAAGCTTTTCATAATACCCGGAAACCACATAAACGCTTATGCCACAGGCCGGGATCCAAAGCATGCGGTAATTGCCGTATCAGAAGGCGCGCTGGCAAAGCTGGACAAGTTTGAGCTTGAAGGCGTGATAGCGCATGAAATGAGCCACGTGAAGAACTATGACATTCTTGTGGGCACTGTGGCGGCTGTGCTTGTAGGCATGGTAATAATCATCTCCGATGCTTTAAGGCGCAGTTTCTTTTACGGAAGGATGGGCAGGAGCAGGTCGTCGGGAAAGGGCGGGGCTGTGATTGTCCTGATAGCGATTGTAGCTTCCATAATAGCGCCGCTGGCTGCCATGCTTATAAAGTACGCTGTGTCAAGGCAGAGGGAATACCTGGCGGACGCACAGGCAGTGCTTTTAACGCGTTATCCAAAGGGCTTAATAGGCGCGCTGACCAAGATAAAGAACGAGGCAATGCCCGAAGAGGCTGTAAACAAAGGAGTCGCGCACCTGTATTTTGCCCTGCCGAAGAACATGGCCTCGGAGCTTTTTTCAACGCACCCGCCGCTAAGCGACAGGATAGCAAGGCTGTATAATATGTGAGTTATATCTCAAAACCTATTTTATATTTATTTTTATGCTGCTGCCCCCAAAAACATCCTTTAAAATCAGGCAAAAAGACACCGAAACTTTTCTATCTATAGGTTGTCATATTATTTGAACGGGAAGCGGGTAATTATAAAAAAGCTCCCTCACCTTTGATATGATATACCCGCTCCCGTTTTTCTATTTATCCTAAAAATTTCAGCTCCTAAAAACTTCAGCTTGACAGCTATATTAAAGTAATATATACTGTTTTACGAAAGCGTTTTTGTGAGGGGTAGAAGTCTGCTTAAAGAAACCAAGGTGGGTAATGAAAAAGAATTTTTTAGCTGCCATATCCCTCATCACAATCAGCGCAGGCGTACTGTATGCGAATGTCACTTCTGTTTCAGGCGTATCAATAAACCCGTCTGCTCCAAATCCCGGCCAGACAGCAAACTTAAGCTGGAACTACACAAATGATTACGGGCCTGAGCCCGAAAGATACCTTATAGCAATATACGATTATTGTACACTGCAGGGCAGCGGCCTGTACGGCAGTGACCCTGATATGCACGTTGTTGTCGGAGACGTTTGCGCTGTGCCTACTCCAAATTATTCAAGCGGGTGCCTGTCATGCGTTACGAATGCCGGGTGCGACGACATGCCGCAACCGCCATCAGCAGGCACGCATTCATACAGCAAGTCATTCGTGATGCCTACGGACCTTATACCGGGCATGACTTATTATGCTGTGGTCGCGATGGGAAGTTACAATGTTTACCTGCAGGGAAACGGTATGAGCATACAACAGCAGGCCTGCGTGCCTTTCAGCGTGCCCCTGCCCGCGCCCTATATAAGGCTGAGGAAGACAGCCGAAGGCACGACAGCCAATGTCGGCACAAGGGTATTGTTCACTATCCACTATGAAGCGGCAAATGTACACAACTTCAGGATAACCGACGCTGTTGACAGCAGGTTTACGATAATTACCGTTTATAACGGCGGCACAGCGTCCGGCCAGAACATAACCTGGGTGGTAAACGGCGGCTATATCACGTCGCCGGCCAGGGGGTCAGTTTCCTTCCTCGCGCAGGTAAACTCCGGTTCAGCGGGCACGGTCATACCCAATACGGCAATCGGGACCGCGACTGAAATCACGTCATCTCCTTCAAATACGGCAAATGTGGTCATAGGGCAGGCGGGGTTGTCGGTTTCCAAGAGCGTTTCGGCAGCCAATTTGAATCCCGGCGATACCATCACCTATACAATGCAGTATGTGAACCAGGGAACAACGCTCGTGGCTTTTGAGAATTTTGACAGCGGCACAATACCAGCGGGCTGGACAAATGACCCGCCGGGAGGAACGTGGAACGCCACGCCGGGCTACCTCCAGCAGACCGTCATGACCGCCGGCTATCCGGGCTACATGCATACGGGAATGACACCGCTTCATGACGGGATATATGTATGCGACATGAACATACCCTCGGCAAATACAGCCCACTGGGACGGCGTAATGCGTTTCATACAGGTGGACGGGAATAATTTTTACATGGCTAGGATTAACGCCTCTGACAAAAGGCTGTATCTGGATAAGGTAGTCGGCGGGACTGCTATGATAGGCGGAACAAGCGTGGTCAGCCCGCACGGCCTTCAGGTCCAGCTGGACAAGTGGTATACGGTAAAGGTGCAGGTATGCGGCAGCCAGATATCAATGAAGGTATGGCCCCAGGGCGAAATTGAGTATCCTGACTGGGACATTACAATAACCGACAGCTCCATACCGGGAAACGGAATTGTCGGGTTTCAGGCAAATGAGGGACCGCAGAAATATGACAACCTGAAGGTTTTCAGCCTGACAGCTTCAACAGGGCCGAGGCTTTTTGACACAGTACCCGCAGGGGTTTCATACCTTGGGTGCGCGGGAGGTACATCCTGCTCCAAGCCGGGAAGCGTGGTCAACTGGACGGTCGGCAGCACCTGCGGCGGGGTGCAGGCGGTGTCATGGTGGGGGACAATAAGCGGCGCCTGCGGCCAGACCATAACAAACACGGCAGGAATTGATTCTGACGACCCGCCGCCTCCGTCGTTCTCAAATGCCGTATACACAGGGATTTTCTGCGTACCGACACCGACAAGGACAAGCACCAGCACGCCGACATACGCGCCGTCCAATACAGTGACCCCGACATCAACAAGAACTCCGACTATGACCATGACCAGGACAAGGACCATGACGTATACATATACAAGAACGCCGCAGTCCAGCGCTACGTTTACAAGGACAGCGACAGGCACTTTTACGCGTACAATAACGGCCACATATACGAGGACAGCCACAATACTGCCTTCTGCTACTTTCACCAGGACCGGCACGCCGACTTTCACGCGGACAGCCACAGTATCCGTGTCTCCGATTTTTACTCGCACCGCAAGTCCGACGCACAGCCGGACAGTATCACCCACGTACACTATCACTTCACAAAATACAGCCACTATAACGCCGACAAGGACTCCTCCATTCACGGCCACAAGCACATATACAAGGACAGCCACAGCCACGCACACGCGGACTGCTTCTCCTTCGGCTTCGCCTTCAGCTACAAACACAAATACACCGACGCGCACAAATTCGGCCTCGCCAACTTTTTCGCAGAGCCCGTCTTTCACCGCGACAAATACGCCTACAAGAACTCCCACTCCTTCGTGGACATTGTCGCACACGCTGACTGTGACCGACACCATATCGTCAAATACGCCGACAGATACGCCAACTTTTACGGTTACTGCCTCAGTCACGCCGACATTTACTGCTACGATGACCTGCACAGCCACTTTCACTGATTCGGCAACCATGACATCCACTTATACCCCGACATTTACGCGCACAATCACTCAGACAGCGAGTGAAACGAGCCTTAATACAGCCACGAATTCGCCGACAGAGACCGCAACCTTTACGGTGACGCCGACATATACTGCCACGCGCACGCAGACCGCTGCATTTACGCAAACTGCAAGCAGCACAGGAACAGCGTCATATACGGCTACTTTTAGCGCGACTCCCACAATAACGATAACAATCACGCCCCTGCCGCCGTCGTCGGACATAAGTATAAGGCTTGAGACCTCGGGGCCGCTTCATCCGAGAGTGGGGGA